>NZ_JABXEP010000538.1:0-384 GCF_013372605.1 Myxococcus sp. AM009 | reverse complement strand
GATCACCTGACCAAACCGGTGGATTTCAAGCGGCTGGAAACGCTGATGGCCGGTTATCTGGCCGCGCGCGACGCGCGCACTACCGGCGTGGGCGCAAGCTGAGCCGCGCCAGAATGCCGCAGTGGCAGTTGCCTTAGCGGCGCACCAGGCCCCATGCCGCAGGCAGCAGCGTGGCGCCCACCACGGCGGCCGTCCACGCCATGATCTGGCCATCGGCATACAGGTGGGCGAATTGGCCGCTGTAGTAACCGAGCAACGCGCCGAGCCCGCCCGTTACCAGCGCAGCCGCCCATCCCAGGCGTTTGCCTGCGGGATGCAGCCAACGCGCCGCCACGCCCACCGCCAGCCCGATCCAAAGCGGCCCGATCCACCCCATGCCTGTTC
>NZ_JABXEP010000537.1:0-385 GCF_013372605.1 Myxococcus sp. AM009 | reverse complement strand
CGCTGGAACTGGCCTCGCGCGACGGACTGGAAGGATTGACGATCGGTGTGCTCGCGGAGCGCATGCAGATGAGCAAGAGCGGGGTGTTCGCGCACTTCGGCTCGCGTGAGGATCTGCAGGTGGAAGTGGTTCGCGAGTATCACAAACGGTTCGAGCAGGAAGTTTTCTACCCGAGCTTGACGGAACCGCGCGGTCTGCCGCGCCTGTGGAGCATGGTGCGACGCTGGATGGAGCGCCGCATTCAGGAAGTGACCACGGGCTGCATCTACATCAGCGGCGCGGTGGAGTACGACGATCGTGCCGAAAGCCCGGTGCGCGACGAACTCGTCAAGAGCGTGACGATCTGGCGTGCAGCATTGGCCCGCGCGATCGCACAGGCAAAGGA
>NZ_JABXEP010000536.1:0-387 GCF_013372605.1 Myxococcus sp. AM009 | reverse complement strand
TTCCAGAACCCGGTAATACCAGCCCGTGCGGGCCGTGTGTTGCACGCGGCGCGCCATGTCGCGCGTGTTGAAGCGGTCGTTGAGCTTCCAGCACGGCTGGCGCAGTTGCGACACTTCCAGCATCACACTGCCCGCACGCAGACGGTCGCCCACGCAAATGTCCGCTTCGGTGATGCCGGTGGTGCTCACGTTCTCGCCAAACGCACCGGGCTGGGCAAGCAAGGGTTGCGCGCCGATATCCGCTTGCCAGGCCGCGTAGTGGTCGAATGGGTAGTGATGAATCGCCTTGTCAGGGCCGCCGTGCACACGCAGATCGCCTTGCTCATCGCCCACGATGCCGTTGATACCGACCTCCACTGCGTCGCGCACGGGCCGCTTGTCGATGGC
>NZ_JABXEP010000535.1:0-387 GCF_013372605.1 Myxococcus sp. AM009 | reverse complement strand
ATCCACAACATCCAGCCCGGCCCGCAGGTGATGACCAGCAACCCGGCGCTGTTCTGGGGCCTCATCGCCTCGATGTGGATCGGCAACCTGATGCTGATCGTGTTGAACCTGCCGATGATCGGCGTGTGGGTACGCCTGTTGAAGGTGCCGTATCGCTTCCTGTATCCGGCCATCCTGGTGTTCTGCTGCATCGGCGTGTATTCAGTGTCGAACACGACGTTCGATATCTTCCAGACCGCGCTCTTCGGCTTGATCGGCTACATGTTCGTCAAGCTGCGCTGCGAACCGGCGCCCATGCTGCTCGGCTTCGTGCTTGGGCCGATGATGGAAGAGAACTTCCGCCGCGCGCTGCTGCTCTCGCGCGGGGATTTCTCCACTTTCGTTATG
>NZ_JABXEP010000534.1:0-388 GCF_013372605.1 Myxococcus sp. AM009 | reverse complement strand
CCACAGGGTATCGTTGGAAAAACCCTCATAGTAGTTCTGTACTTCATCCGCGCTAAGAGCTAACGGAACAACAGTTTTACCATCCTGTTCGAAAGGTTCAGGGGAGACGTCTGGGACGCCAGGCCACCCAATCCACGCACCGTGGTTTTTCTTGAGAATGGGCTCAAGAGCAGTAACTAGGCCACCGGGGCTACGCTTCCACTCTTGCGATCCATCTTTATTAGTGACGAGGTCGGTGGGAAGTCTGTTAGCAACAACAAGAAAATCTGCGCATTTAGTGGCATCGACGGTTTCTACAGCATTTTCTCCAGTGCTGACGCCAGAAGTAACCTGGTCGTCTTTATTAGGCTGACCGCCGCCAATGTCTGACATAGTCACTCCTCTGAGT
>NZ_JABXEP010000533.1:0-389 GCF_013372605.1 Myxococcus sp. AM009 | reverse complement strand
GTCACGCCGCCCATAGACGGAGATAAGACCCATCGGGATCGTACTCAGCGGCCTGTTTCCGGACGTTGAATCGCCGGCCACCACGTGGGTCCGTGCCGCGCCCCGCGATATACAGCCAATTGCCCTGATTGCTGTAACCGTCGTAGTCGACGCGTTGGGATTCGAACCACGCGGCACCGGCACGCCAGTCGCCTCCCAGCTCGTGCACGAGGTAGCTCGCGACCACCTGTCTGAGCCTGTTGCTGAGGTAGCCGGTGGTCTCCAGCTCGCGCATCGCGGCATCGACGAGCGGCTCGCCGGTCGATGCACGACGCCAGCGCTCGAAGCCCTGCACATCTGGGCGCTCCGCGTGCCGTACCTCATTTGCGAGACCGCGTGCGCGGTACAGC
>NZ_JABXEP010000532.1:0-389 GCF_013372605.1 Myxococcus sp. AM009 | reverse complement strand
TGTCGGGTGCGGGCGCCGCGGCCATCGCCTGCCTGGACGTGATGGTCGGCCTGGGCGTCAAGCGCGAGAACGTCTACGTAGTCGACTCCAAGGGCGTGATCTACGCCGGCCGCGACGCCAAGATGGAGCCGAACAAGGCGCGCTATGCGCAAGACACGTCGGCCCGTACGCTGGCCGACATCGTGCGCGATGCAGACGTGTTCTTGGGTTGCTCGGCCGCCGGCGTGCTGACCGCCGACATGGTCAAGACCATGGCGCCGAAGCCGATCATCCTGGCGCTGGCCAATCCCGAGCCGGAAATCCGCCCGGAAGTGGCCAAAGCCGCGCGCCCGGACTGCATCATCGCTACGGGCCGCTCGGACTACCCGAACCAGGTCAACAACGTGCTG
>NZ_JABXEP010000531.1:0-390 GCF_013372605.1 Myxococcus sp. AM009 | reverse complement strand
GTGCAGGCCAGCTCGCCGCCGGGCAGCCGCAACAGCAGCCCCACGTCGGACAAGAGCGGCGGCGGCGGCGCGTCGCTGTGGAGGAAGAGCCCCGCGCGGCCCACCCACTCGCAGCGCAGCTCCTGCGAGTTCGGCGCGCCCGCCAGCCGCACCCGGGCGGTGAACGTGGCGGGCGCGGGCGCCTCGGCGGCGACGGTGAGCGACGCCACCAGCGCCTCGCGCAGCTCGGCGGCACTGGCGTAGCGGTCCGCGGGGCGCTTGGCCAGCGCGCGCAGCAGCACGCGCGACAGCGCCGGGGGCACGCTGGCGTTCACCTGGTGCGGCGGCACCGGCGTCTTCTGGAGGTGGCCGATGAGCACCTCCGCCGCCGTGCGCCCCGCGAAGGGCACC
>NZ_JABXEP010000055.1:0-48851 GCF_013372605.1 Myxococcus sp. AM009 | reverse complement strand
CTCCTGCAGGAAGTCCACGAAGCGGCCCTCGCCCCCGAGCGCGAGCACGCCAGCGCCCTGTCCCTGCTGGGCATGCTCCAGCGCGAGGGCCGCTTCGTGGACTTCCTGCAGGAGAACGTCTCCGCCTTCTCCGACGCGGAGGTGGGCGCCGCGGCGCGCATCGTCCATGAGGGCTGTCGCAAGGTGGCCCAGACGTACCTGACGCTGGAGCGGGTGCTGCCCCAGTCGGAAGGGGACGCGGTGCCGGTGCCCGTCGGGTTCGACGCCCAGCGCATCCGCCTCACCGGCAACGTGGCGGGCCAGCCGCCCTACAACGGAGTCCTGCGTCACCACGGCTGGATGACGACGGCGGTGAAGCTGCCCACCGTCAGCCCGGCCATCGACCCGCGCGTGCTTGCTCCCGCGGAGGTCGAGCTTCCCTGAGCCGGCCACCACGGATTCACAGCGCGAACAAACCCGCGTCTTCCAGGAGTTCTCGTCCGATATGGCCCGCTATTCCATTGGCATCGACCTGGGTACCACGCACTCCGCGGTGTCCTACTTCAACCTGGAGGAGGGCAAGGCTCGCGGCGGCGCGCAGTCCATGCTGCCCGTCCCCCAGTTGACCGCGCCCGGCACCGTCGAGGCCCGCCCGCTGCTCCCCTCCTTCCTCTATCTGCCCTCCGCGCAGGAGTTCCCCGCTGGCAGCCTGGCGCTGCCGTGGAAGCCGGAGGCCAGCACCCTGCTGGGTGAGTTCGCCCGCACGCACGGCGCCAAGGTGCCCACCCGGCTGGTGTCCTCCGCCAAGAGCTGGCTGTCCCACCCCGGCGTGGACCGGCGCGCGGCGCTGCTGCCATGGCAGGCTCCAGACGAGGTGCAGCGGGTGTCGCCGCTGGACGCGTCCGCGCGCTACCTCCGCCACCTCAAGGAGGCGTGGGACCACACCTTCGCCCGCGAGCGCGAGGAGTCCGGCAACGCCCTGTCCGAGCAGGACGTCATCGTCACCGTCCCCGCCTCCTTCGACGCGGCGGCGCGCGACTTGACGCTGGAGGCCGCCAAGGCCGCGGGCATCCCCAACATCACCCTCCTGGAGGAGCCCCAGGCCGCGCTCTACGCGTGGCTGGAGGCCATGGGGGAGAACTTCCGCAGGCAGGTGCAGCCCGGCGAGGTCATCCTCGTGGTGGACGTGGGCGGCGGCACCTCCGACTTCTCCGTCATCACCGTGCGCGACAGCGCGGGTGATTTGGAGCTGCTGCGCGTGGCCGTGGGCGACCACATCCTGCTGGGCGGCGACAACATGGACCTGGCGCTGGCGCACACGCTGAACCAGCGGATGACGGCCGAGGGCAAGAAGCTGGACGCCTGGCAGTTCAACGCCCTCACCTACGGCTGCCGTCAGGCGAAGGAGGCGCTCTACGCCGACCCGTCCATGGAGCGCGCGCCCATCTCCATCCCCGGCCGGGGCTCGTCGCTCATCGGCGGCACGCTGCGCACGGAGCTGACGCGCGAGGAGCTGGAGCGCGTCCTCACCGACGGCTTCTTCCCCGTGACGCCCGTCACCGAGCTGCCGCGCACCGCGCGCCGCACGGGCCTGGCGCAGATGGCGCTGCCCTACGCCCAGGACGCCGGCGTGTCCCGGCACCTGGCGGCCTTCCTCACGCGGCAGGCGCAGGCGCTGGCGACCAGCCCGGACGCGCCGGTGGACGTCAGCGGCAAGGCCTTCCTCCACCCCACGGCGGTGCTCTTCAACGGCGGCGTCTTCAAGGCCGGCCCGCTGAAGGCGCGCGTCATGGAGGTGCTCAACGGCTGGCTCACGGCGGATGGCGGCGAGCCCGCCAAGGAGCTGGAGGGCGCGGACCTGGACCTCGCGGTGGCGCGCGGCGCCGCCTATTACGGCTGGGTGCGCCAGGGCCACGGCCTGCGCATCCGCGGCGGCACGGCCCGCGCCTACTACGTGGGCGTGGAGACGGCGATGCCCGCGGTGCCCGGCATGGAGCCGCCCGTGAAGGCGCTCTGCGTGGCCCCCTTCGGCATGGAGGAAGGCACGCAGGCGGACGTCCCGCCCCAGGAGTTCGGGCTCGTCACCGGTGAGCCCACCCGCTTCCGCTTCTTCTCCTCGTCCCTGCGGCGCGACGACAAGGTGGGCGTCATGCTGGAGGACGTCGACACCGAGCTGGCCAGCGGCGGGCTGGAGGAGCTGGCCCCCATCGAGACCACCATGCCCGGCCAGCCCTCCACCTTCAGCGACTTGACGCCCGTCAACCTCCAGGCGGCGGTGACGGAGGTGGGCACGCTGGAGCTCCGGTGCCTGGAGAAGGAAGGCCCCGGACGCTGGAAGCTGGAGCTCAACGTCCGCATGAAGGAGTAGAAAGCCATCCGTCAAATCGGAGGCGTCATGCGAATCGTTGGCATCGACCTGGGCACCACCCATTGCGCCGTGGCATCCGTGGACCCCTCGCGGGGCGCAGGTGCCCCCGTGGAGGACTTCGCCCTTCCGCAGCTCGTCCGCCAGGGCGAGGTGGCCCCGCGGGCCCTGCTGCCCTCCACTGTCTACGTGCCCGCCGGCCACGAGCTGGCGGAGGGTTCGCTCACGCTGCCCTGGGGGGATGATGGCGGTCCGTGGGTGGTGGGGGAGCTGGCGCGCTGGCAGGGCGCGCGCGTGCCGGGGCGGCTGGTGGCCAGCGCCAAGAGCTGGCTGTGCCACCCGGGCGTGGACCGCTCCGCGCCCATCCTCCCCTGGGGCGCGCCCGCGGACATCCAGAAGCTGTCCCCGGTGGACGCCAGCGCCCTGCTGCTGACGCACATGGCCCGCGCGTGGGATTACGCGCACCCGGACGCGCCCCTGTCGAAGCAGGAGGTGGTGATTACCGTCCCCGCCTCCTTCGACGAAGCGGCCCGCGCCCTCACGGTGAGCGCGGCGCGCAAGGCCGGGCTGGAGAAGTTCACCCTGCTGGAGGAGCCGCAGGCGGCCTTCTACGACTACACCGCGCGCCACCGGGCGGACCTGGAGCAGACGCTGTCCCACGTCCGGCTGGTGCTGGTGGTGGACGTGGGCGGCGGCACCACGGACTTCACGCTGGTGCACGCGGGCGTGTCACCCGAAGGCCCCATGCTGCGGCGGCTGGCCGTGGGCGACCACCTGATGCTGGGCGGCGACAACATGGACGCCGCGCTGGCGCGCCGGGTGGAGGAGAAGCTCTTCACGGACGGCCGCCGCCTGTCCGCCACGCAGTGGACGCAGGCCATCCAGGCCGCGCGCACCGCGAAGGAGGCGCTGCTCGGGCTCGCCCCGCCGGAGAAGCACGGCGTGTCGCTGGTGGGTGGCGGCAGCAAGCTGCTGGGCGGCACCCTGTCCACGGACCTGTCGCGTGACGAGGCGCAGGCGCTGGTGCTGGACGGCTTCTTCCCCCTCACCGCGCCCACCGACAGGCCGCGCCGCGCCGCGCGCATGGCGCTCCAGGAGCTGGGCCTGCCCTATGTGCAGGACGCGGCGGTGACGCGGCACCTGGCGGCCTTCCTCGCGCAGCACGCGGCGGCGGGCTTCGCGGCGCTGGGCGAGCCGGCGCCGGCGGAGGGCGCCCTGCCCCGGCCGGACGCCATCCTGCTCAACGGCGGCGTGTTCAACTCGCCCCAGCTCTCCGAGCGGCTGGTGGAGGCCCTCTCCGCGTGGTGGCCAGGCGCGCCGCGCATTCCCCTGCTGCGGCACGAGTCCCTGGAGCTCGCGGTGGCCCGAGGCGCCGCGTACTACGGCCTGGTGCGGCGCGGCCACGGCCTGCGCATTGGCGGCGGCGCGGCGCGGGCCTACTACGTGGGCCTGCAGCGCGCGGCGGACAGCGCCGAGCAGCCCGCGCTGTGCCTCATCCCCCGCGGCTTCGAGGAGGGCCAGAAGGTGGACCTGGGCGAGCGCCCCTTCTCGCTCACCCTGGGCCGGCCGGTGCAGTTCCAGCTCTACTCCACCACCAGCGACCGCATCGACAAGCCCGGAGACCTGGTGCCGCTGGTGGAGGACCTCAAGCCCCTGCCGCCCATCCACACGCTGCTCAAGGGCGCCTCCAACAAGGTGGCCGAGGTGCCCGTGCACCTCCAGGCGGCGCTGACGGAGATTGGCACGCTGGAGCTGTACTGCGTCTCCAACATCGCGGACGAGCGGTGGCGCCTGGAGTTCGAGCTGCGCGGCACCGGCGGCGCGCACGAGTTGACGGTCACCGAGTCCATGCCCGCGCGCTTCGTCGAGGCGAAGGACAACATCGAGCGCGTCTACGGCAACAAGCCGCTGCCCATTGGCCCCAAGGACGTGAAGCAGCTCGGGCGCACGCTGGAGAAGGCGCTGGGCCCTCGTGAGACGTGGCGCGTGCCGGTGCTGCGGGAGATGTGGAGCACCCTCTTCGCGGGCGCGAGCAAGCGCCGGCGCTCGGACGACCACGAGCGCGTCTTCTACAGCCTCACCGGCTTCAGCCTGCGGCCGGGCTTCGGCTACCCGCTGGACGGCTGGCGCGCGGAGCAGACCTTCGGCCTCTTCGACGCGCTGGTGCAGCACCACACCGACAAGGCGGTGTGGACGGAGTTCTGGGTGATGTGGCGCCGCATCGCGGGCGGACTGGACGAGTCGCGGCAGCAGAAGCTGTACGCGTACCTCCAGCCCCACCTGGCGCGGAAGGTGCCACCGGACGCGCCGCCGCCGGGGAAGCTCAAGGGCATCCAGCCCGAGGGCCTGGAGGAGATGGTCCGCACCGCGGCCTCGCTGGAGCACCTGCCACCGGGTGACAAGGCGGAGCTGGGCCGGTGGATTGCCGCGCGGCTGAAGGCCGAGGCGAAGTCCGGCGGCCCCTGGGCCTGGTCCCTGGGACGCCTGGGCGCGCGAGTGCCCCTCTACGGCAGCAGCCACAAGGTGGTGGACGTGGACACGGCCGAGGCCTGGCTCACGCTGCTGCTGGAGTTGGACTTGCGGAAGCTTGACGGCGCGTCCTTCGCGGCGGCGCAGCTCGCGCGGCTCACGGGAGACCGCACGCGCGACCTGGACCCGGAGCTGCGCGAGCGCACGGCCCAGGCCCTGCTGGCGGCGAAGGCCTCCGAGACGTGGGTGCGCATGGTGCGCGAAGTGGTGGCGCTGGAAGCCGCGGACGAGGCTCGCGCGCTCGGGGATACGCTCCCCGCCGGGCTGCGGCTCTCGTAGGTTTGGAAGGAATGCTCCCGCGGGAGTTGGACCAGGAAGGTCCAGCCCCCGAGGTCGGGACAGCGGGCGGTGGATCAGCCCTGCACGGCGGCGACAGGCTCGGCGGGCGCTTCACCCGCTTCGGGCCGCGCCGCGGCCGGCACCACCTGGAGCACCGGGGCCGCCTCTTCCACCGGCGCGGCGGCGGCGGCGTCCTTGCCCGCCTTGGGCTTCTTGCTGCCCGCGCCCGAGCGGCAGGTGCGGCACCAAGGCTGATTCCGGATGGCGCCATCCGCCATCTTCCGCAGGCCGAACTGCGCCAGCGGCTTCAGCGTCCTGCACTTGATGCACATCAGCGAGATGAGCACCTCTTGACCATCCGCGTCGTAGACGGCGGACTTGCGACGCTTGCGCGGCTGGCCCTGCCCCGGTTCACGCTGCTTCGCCTTGTCAGGCGCAGGCGGCGCCATCATCGGGGTCACTTTGTAGAGCATGTCGGTTCCTCCAGCTCACGGGAGTCCACCCACGCAGGCCCTGGGCCACCTCGGAGTGGACACTCGCAGGGACTAGAGTAGGACCTCCGCTTCCCGTTGGAAACTGATCCCAGGCCGAAAAATCGGCCCCCGGCGCGGTTTCAGTGTCCTTCCGCTGGGTTGAGTCCTCTCGTTCAACCCCAGCGGATCAGCCGTCGTTCGAATTTTCAGCCGGGACGCGCTCAGCGCGCCGCTGGCAGACACTTTGCTACACCCTTGTAGTGAACCCGCCCCAGCGCCGGGGCGTCCAGCGTGCCGCCTCGGGCCTTCCCGTAGGCGATGAGCGCTTCGCGCAGGTCGAGCCCGTTGACGGGGGCCATCTCGATGCGCTCCGGCGGCACGGTGCGCAGGAGGGGTTCCAGCCCGTCACCGCCCCGCGCCAGGAAGTCCGGGAGGGCCACCCGGTACAGCGTCCGGTCGTCGGACACGAGCGGCTGTCCTCCGGTGAGGGCGACTTTGGAGAACCGCCCGTGCCCCGGGCAGCGCTCCAGCGTCACCTCGAGGCCGGAGACGGCGAAGATGGAGCCCATGTCATTGCCATAGGCCAGCGACAGCAGCCGCGCCAGCTCGGGGCCCGTCAGGGAGATGACAGCCACCGTGTTGTCGAAGGGCAGCGCCTCGAACACCTGACCGAACGTGAGCGGCCCCGCGGGCAGGTTCGCGCGGACGCCGCCCGGGTTCATCAGCCCCACGTCCGCGTTGGCCGACGCACGCAGCACGTCCGCCACCAGGTTGCCCAGCAGGCCCTCCTCCGTGTAGCCGCGGGCCAGGGGCGTGGCCGCCATGAGTCCCAGTTGACGATTCTGCGCCTCCCGCGCCAGCGCCAGCGCCGGCGCCAGCAGCGGCGCCACCTGCGCGTCGGGCACCACCGGCTCGGCCATGAACGACGCGGGCTCCAGGCGCACCTGGGGCGCGTTGCGCAGGCGGCGTCCATCGCAGGTTCCCTGGGTGGCGTCCACCTTCGCGCAGAGGGGAATGGCGGCCTGGATGCGGGTGCGCTCGGGCAGGACGCGGCGGCTGGCCGGGTCCACGAACAGCTCCACCACGCCCAGGGAGCGCGCCAGCCCCGTCGTCTCGATGATGGGCACCTGGGCGAAGAAGTGGCCCATCGTCTGGTGGGTGTGCCCCGCCACGACGGCGTCGAGCGTGCCTGGAGGCAGGCGCTCCAGCATCGACAGAATCTCCGCGTCGCCCAGGTCGCAGCTCGACGTGTCGCGGGGGTTGCTCAAGTCCGCGCACTTGCCGCCCGCGTGCGCCACCGCCACCACCACCTCCGCGCCGCGCGCGCGCAGGGAGCGGGACGCCTCCAGCGCGGCGGGCGCCAGGGGCAGGAAGCGCAGGGACGTCACGTTGGCGGGGTTGGTGACCTTGGGGGTGTCCTCCGTGGAGAGCCCGATGAGGCCCACCTTCACGCCCTTCACCTCCAGCAGGGACGTGCCGTCATTGCCCGTCCAGGCGGGGGGCGCGCCGGTGGCGGCGTCGCGGAGGTTCGCCGACAACAGGGGGAAGCGCGCCTGGCCGATGCGCGCCTTGAGCGCCCCCAGCGCGTCATCCCCGGGCCGCCGCGCCATGGAGCCCGGCCCCACGGGGCCATAGTCGAACTCGTGGTTGCCAATGGCGGCCGCGTCCACCCCCAGGTGGTTGTACACGTCGATGACGACCGCCCCTTCCGTGAGGTTGGAGGGCAGCGTGCCCTGGAACATGTCGCCCGCGTCCAGCAGCACCACGCCGCCCGGGTTGTCCGCGCGCAGCCGCGCCACATAGGCCGCGAGCGTGGCGGCGCCGCCCTCCTCCACCACCTGGCCGTCCTTCAACGGCGTGCGGTGGGGCTCCACCTGCCCGTGGAAGTCGTTGATGCCCACCAGGGTGATGCGGATGGGTTCGCGGGGCGCGCCGCGAGTCCGGGCGCCAGAGCACGAGAGGGTGGCCCCGCACACCAACGCGAGGGCGATGAGTCGGAAGGAACGCATGAGGGCGCGCACTTCAGCGCGGCGCGCGCCCGCTGGCAACGCGCTTCAGTCGCGGCGGCGGCGCCCCACCCGCACCAGCGCGAGCAACGCGAACGCCGCGGTGGCCGGCACGGAGGCCGAAGCACACGAACAACCGGAGTCAGCCGGAGGCGAAACCCCCGGAGGAGGCAGCGGCCCCGGACCACCGGTGCCACCTCCGTCGCCCGAGCCGCCGTCCGTGCCCCCGTCCGTCCCCCCATCCGAGTCGGACCGCGTGTCGATTCGCAGCGCGGGGTCGAACGCCTCGGCCACCGCTGGCCAGCGCGCATACAGGAAGCGCTGAGGATTGGAGAACGCATCACTGCCCACGAAGAGCCCTTCGGGGTAGGCCGTGCCCAGCGGCGACGCGGAGACGGCGAGGGCCACCGGGTCATTCGCCCGGATGACGCCCCCATCGTCGTCCGCCAGCCGGAACGCGCCCACGAAGGTCCTCGCGCGCCGCTCGTAGACGGCGAACGCATCCGCGCCCGTGTCCGCGACCAGGAGGTACCCCTCCCCGCCGCGCGCGCGGTACAGCGCCACCCGGCCCACGTTGTTGGAGAGCCCGCCCGTGCCCTGGATGGCGAGCTGCTGCCCGGTGACGTCCGCGTCGGCGGACGCCGCGTAGCGCCACAGGCCCTGCCCCTGCTGGGTGACGAACAGGGAGTCCGACGCCTCGTCCACCGCCAGGCCCGCGATGGGCCCCGTCGTGGTGAGCGTGCGGACCAGGGTGGCCGTCACGCTCCCCGTGTCCCCGGCCAGCTCGTACTGCTGGAGCACGCCCGTGGGCGTGCCCGCGAAGACATGGAACCGGCCCGAGTCCTCGTCTTGATGGAGCGCCACGGCGGAGAACTGCGTCCCCGTCACGAAGGCGCCTGCGCCAACGCGCACCACCCGGTCCGCGCGGTCGGGGTCCACCGTGTAGGCCACCAGCCCGTTGAGGTTGATGCTGGCCGCCACCGCCAGGGTCTGCTGCACCCCGGACAGCGGGAAGTCGTCCCGCACGGCCACGGCGGACATCGGCCCATCCGGGAGCTCCGCGTCCAGTTGCTCGCCCCCCACGCCGAAGGTGACGAGGCCCGAGTTGGGGCTGTTGTAGGCGGTGAGGAACAGGCTGCTGCCGGGGGCGCCGGGGCTCACCCAGAGGGCCACGTCCTGGAGCACCCCTCCGGTGATGGACGGGTCGGGCTCGGACTGCGACGTCGGCGGCACGGCGACCTGCGCGGACACCGGAGTGCCCAGCAGCAACGCCGCCAGGGCCAGGGGGGTTGGGTTGCGCATGACCGCCTCGAGGTTGAGCGATTGGAACGCCCTAACTTGGCACGAGGTGTCAGGCTTTCAAGTGGGAAGCCTCCCGGAACGGTTGGCGACGGGTGACGGCGTCGGCTAGAAAGTGCGTCCTCCAGCCAACACAGAAGAGACCATGGCGACCAAGCGCGCACTCATCACCGGCATCACGGGGCAGGACGGCAGCTATCTCGCGGAGCTGCTCCTTTCGAAGGGCTACGAGGTGCACGGCATGGTGCGCCGCTCGTCGGAGGAGAAGTTCGAGCGCATCCAGCACCTGCACGGGAAGATTCAGCTCCACCAGGGCGACCTGCTGGACCAGTTCTCGCTCGCGGCGCTGCTGAGCCTGACGAAGCCCGATGAGGTCTACAACCTGGCGGCGCAGTCCTTCGTCCCCACCAGTTGGAACCAGCCGGTGCTCACCGGTGAGTTCACCGCGCTGGGCGTGACGAAGATGCTGGAGGCCATCCGCCACACCCGCCCGGAGGCGCGCTTCTACCAAGCGTCGTCCAGCGAGATGTTCGGCAAGGTGCTGGAGGTTCCGCAGACGGAGGACACGCCCTTCTATCCGCGCAGCCCGTACGGCGTGGCCAAGGCCTACGGCCACCACATCACCGTGAACTACCGCGAGTCGTTCAACCTGTTCGCGGTGAGCGGCATCCTCTTCAACCACGAGTCGCCGCGCCGGGGCCTGGAGTTCGTCACGCGCAAAGTCACGTACAACGTGGCGCGCATCAAGCTGGGCCTCCAGGAGAAGCTGCCCATGGGCAACCTGGACGCCAAGCGCGACTGGGGCTTCGCGGGCGACTATGTGGACGCCATGTGGCGGATGCTCCAGCAGCCGCAGGCCGAGGACTACGTGGTGGCCACCAACGAGACGCACACCGTGCGCGAGCTGGTGGAGATTGCCTTTGGCCGCGTGGGCCTGGACTGGGAGAAGCACGTCTTCATCGACCCGGCCTTCGTGCGCCCCGCGGAGGTGGACCTGCTCATCGGTGACCCGGCCAAGGCGAAGACGAAGCTGGGCTGGGAGCCCAAGGTGCGCTTCAAGGAGCTGGTGGAGATGATGGTGGACGCGGACCTGGAGCGCGTGAAGGCGGGGCAGCGGTAGATGCGCATTCTGGTAACAGGCGCGGATGGCTTCGTCGGCCGGCACTTGTGCGCCCTGCTGCGCGCCGCTGGCGACGAGGTCGTGGAGGCCCATGGGCCGCGCGGTGAGGGCATCAACAGCAACGCCCTGCACTTCGACGTGGCCAACGAGGCCTCGGTGAAGGCGGCGCTGGCCGAGGTGAAGCCCGAGGGCGTCATCCACCTGGCGGGCTTCAGCTCGGTCGCGAAGAGCCACCACAACCCGTCCCGGGTGTTCGCGGTGAACACCATGGGCGTGGTGCACCTGCTCACCGCGGTGCGCGAGAGCGTCCCGAAGGCGCGCGTGGTGCTGGTGGGCTCCGGCGAGGTGTACGGCCCGGTGCCCGAGGGCACGCGCGCCACCGAGGACACCCCGGCGGTGCCCCTGAGCCCCTACGCGGCCTCCAAGTCCGCGGCGGAGCTGGCCGCGGTGCAGTTCCACCGCAGCTACGGGCTGGAGGTCGTCATGGCGCGGCCCTTCAACCACCTGGGCGCGGGGCAGGACCCCACCTTCGTGGTGCCCTCGTTCGCGGCGCAGATTCGCGCCATTGGCCTGGGCACGGTGGACCCGGTGCTGCGCACCGGCAACCTGGAGGCGGTGCGCGACTTCTCCCACGTCCGCGACGTGGTGGAGGCCTACCGGCTGCTGCTCGACAAGGGCGAGCCGGGGCAGGCGTACAACATCGGCAGCGGCGAGGGCCGCACCATCCGCAGCCTGCTGGAGGAGATGCTGTCGCTGGCGGGCGTCGACGCGCGCATCGAGTTGGACCCCGCGCGCCTGCGGCCCTCCGACATCCCCAGCCTCGTCGGCGCCCCCGACAAGCTGAAGGCGCTGGGCTGGGCCCCGAAGCTGACCGTGACGGACGCGCTGCGCGACGTGCTCGGCCCCCGCGTGCCCGGCGCGGCGTGAGTGGAGCGGCAGCGCGCGCGTATCCCCAGGACGCGCGCGCGTCGCGAAATGACGCCATGAGTGCGGGTGCGCAAGGACTCCGCGCGCAAGTGCTCGAAACATGAAGGCGCGGGCGCCTTCCGGACAGTGGCACCGGGGTTGCTGAAGTGCCGTGGGGGGCGCCTGTCGGGGCGTCCTCGCGGCACGCCACCCACCTCCCGGAAAGTGCGCCATGTCCTCGCAGAAGTCGTGGAGCCTCCCGCGCGCCCGCGTGCGAGCGGGCGCCGGCCATGCCCGTCCCGCGCGCCACGTCGCCATCTCGGCGAGCCATGAGCTGTTCCCCTCCGAAGAAGCCGCGCTGGCGTGCATCGTCGAGAAGCGCGTCGTGGCCCACCGGCGGATGCGCGACCAGCAGCACGGCCGGACGCTCCGCGCCCCGGTGCGCATCGCCGCGACGCGAATGGAGCGCACCCTGCAAGGTGGGGTCGACGACCTCAAGTTCCTCTACCCCCTGCTCGACAACATCCCCGCCATCGCCTTCCCCATCCTCCACTTCGCCACCTGCGGCGTGCAGGTCAGCGTCTATGGGCCGCCCGAGGTCGGCCAGGTGGTGGAGGTGCTTCGCGACTACCTCGTGTCCGCGAAGGTGCTCCCGGACGCCCAGCACCTGCTCTACGTGCCGGAGGACCCAAGACACCGCTCCTTCTTCCACTCCATCCGAGGCGCTTCGGAGGCCCTGGGCGCCCAGGCGGCGGACACCCTCGTCTGGTCGGCGGGAGACATCGTGCTCGCCTACGACGTCTTCCCCTGGCTGATGGAGCCGGAGCTCGGGCCCCACGACCTCGTGCTCAACGTCGGCGCGAAGCAGCGCGTCTTCCCGGACGGGCAGCCCGAGCTGTTCCTCGGCAACTATTACGAGACGCTCATCCCTCGCGGCGGTGACGCGCGAGCGCTCGATGTGAAGGACCCGAACCTGCTCGGCTTCACGCGTGCGGGGCTGCGCGGCCTGTCCCGGCTGGATGACCTGCGCGGCGCGAAGGACTCCAGCGCCTACATGGACGTCTTCCTGCGCACCGCCTGGCGAGCCCTCGCGAGCGCCAGGGGGCGCGCCTGCCTGAGCACGCTCCACTACGGCCTCCGGCGCCAACGCGGCTCCTTGCCCCCGGGTGAGGGCCTGCGCCAGGACCACGCCAGTGACTTCGCGTCCGCGTTCTTCGGCGTCCGCGCGTGCCTCAAGGCGGACACCGTCGACCCGTTCGTCCTCAAGGACTGCGACAACCTGGAGGACCTGTTCGGCTTCTACCGGGGACTGCTCCAGGGCATCGTCGATGAGGGCGCGACGCGTGAGGAGGGCTACCACAAGCTCGCCCGCTACCATCCCCACGCGGAGCACCTGCTGGCGCTCTCCCGCCGCCTGGAGCCGCTCTGGCACGAGCTCCCCCTCTGGCGCCACTGGACCGAGCTCATCCGCGACAAGGTCGCCACCTGCAACCGCCGGCTGACGGAGGCCCTGCGCGCCGAAGGCCTGCATGACGGCACGCCGCCCGTGCCGGAGTACTTCGCCGCCGACGGCACCTTCCAGCAGGCACCAGCCCCGGGCGACGACCTCCCCGGCACACGGGCCTTCCTCCGCGACGTCTACCTGCCCCGCTTCCAGCGAGGACGCGCCACCTTCCAGGCGGCGGTCCAGGGAGGCCTGTCATGACGGCCGCGAAGACGCCTCCCCGCGAGCGCCGGTTGCCTCCCTTCCACCAGGCCCGGGTCCTGGTCGCGGGGGATGTGATGCTCGACCGCTCCTGGCATGGGGAGGCCACACGCATGTCTCCCGAGGCCCCCGTCCCCGTGGTGCTGGTGAACCGCGACGAGTCGCGCGCGGGAGGCGCGGCCAACGTGGCCGTGAATGCCGCGGCGCTGGGGGCCGCGGTCAGCCTGCTCGGCGTCACCGGAGAGGACGCGGACGCAGCCGCGCTGGACGTGCAACTCGCGGCGGCGGGCGTGCGCGCCGACCTGGTGCGGGTGCGGAGCGCGAGGACCATCACCAAGCTGCGGGTGCTGGGCGGCCAGCAGCAGCTCCTCCGGATGGACTTCGAGGACGGCCTTTCGGGTAGCTGTGACGAGCCGCTCCTGGAGCGGCTCCAACCCCAGCTCGCGCAGACGCGCGTCGTGGTGCTGTCCGACTACGGCAAGGGAACGCTGAAGGAGCCCTGGCGCTTCATCGAACGGGCCCGGGAGAAGGGCCGCCTCACGCTGGTCGCGCCGAAGGGAACGGACTTCACCCGCTACCGGGGCGCCTCCGTCCTCGTCCCCAACCGGAGTGAGTTCGAGGCCGTGGCGGGCCGCTGCGCGGACGACGCCACGCTGGCCACCCGCGGGCTCGCGATGCTGCGAGCGCTGTCCCTGGACGCCCTGCTCATCACCCGCGGGGCCGAGGGCATGACGTTGCTGCGCGAAGGACACCCGCCCCTGCACGTGCCGACGTCGGCCACGGAAGTCCGGGACGTCACGGGCGCGGGGGACACCGTCATCGCGGTGCTGGCGGCGGCGCTCGCGGTGGACGTGCCGCTGCCGGAAGCCGTGGCCCTGGCCAGCGCCGCCGCGGGCATCGTCATTGGAAAGCGAGGCACCTGCGCGCTGTCGGTGACGGAGCTCGAACGCGCGCTGTCCGGCCCGGCTGAGCCACCGCGCGGCGTCGTCACCGAGGCACGGCTCGTGGACCTGGTCCGCGAGGCCAAGGCGCGAGGCGAGCGGGTGGCGCTGACGCTCGGGTGCTTCGACATCCTCCACGCCGGTCACGTCACCTACCTGGCGCAGCTCGCGGACCTGGCGGACCGGGTCATCGTCGCCGTCAACGATGACGCCTCGGTGCGCCGGCTCAAGGGCCCCGCCCGGCCGCTCAACCCCGTGGAGCAGCGGATGCAGGTGCTCGCCGGGCTCTCGTCCGTGGACTGGGTGGTGCCCTTCACCGAGGACACGCCGGAGCGGCTGGTCTGCGGGCTCCTGCCAGATTTGCTGGTGAAGGGCGGCGACTACCGCCCCGAGCAGGTCCCCGGCCAGCGCTGTGTCCGCGAAGCGGGCGGAGAGGTGCGCATCCTCGACTTCATGGAGGGGTGCTCCACCAGCGGGCTGGTGGCGCGCATCCACGAGCGCGGCGGCGCGAAGACGGCGGCCCCCGCGTCCCAGGAGCGAGGGTGAGCGATGGCCGGCCCCGCCCCCATCGAACAGGTTCGCGCCGACGTGGCCATCCTGGGGGGTGGCATCTGCGGCCTCTGGACGCTGGCGCACCTGCGCGCCCAGGGGTACGCCGCCATCCTGTGCGAGGGCGGCAAGCTGGGCATGGGCCAGACGCTCCGCGCGCAGGGCATCATCCACGGAGGACTGAAGTACGCCCTCGACGGCGCCCTCGGCGCGGCGAGCCAGGCCCTTACCGCCATGCCCGCCCGATGGCGCGCGTCCCTCCAAGGTGAGCACGCCCCGGACCTGCGAGGCGCCCGCCTGCTGTCGCGGCACCAGTATCTGGTCGCCGGTCAGGGGTGGGGTTCACGGCTGGCGGGGCTCTTCGCCAGCAAGCTGCTCCATGGACGCGTGGCGGCGCTCGACGCGGAGCGAATCCCGGAGCCCCTCGCCGCGGCGCTCGGCCCGTCCGCGCGGCATGCCGTCTACCAGCTCGAGGAGCCGGTGGTGGACGTCCCGTCCGTGCTCGAGGCCCTGGCCCACGCGAACCACGAGGCCCTGCTGGCCATCAACCCCGAAGCCACCCGCCTGCGGTACGCCGCCGGGCACGTCGCGGGCGTGGACGTCCAGAGCCCCAGCGGGCAGCGGCTGGAGGTCCTGTGTGAGCAGGTCGTGCTGTGCGCGGGCGCCGGGAATGAGGCCCTCGGGCGGCTGATGCCCACCGGCGCGGCCCCCATGCAGCGCCGGCCCCTGCGCATGGTGATGCTCCGAGGCGCGCTGCCAGACCTCTACGCGCATTGGCTGGGAGCAGGCGCCACGCCACGCGTCACCGTCACCAGCCACCGCGACAGCGTGGGCCGCACCGTCTGGTATCTGGGCGGAGCGCTGGCCGAAGCGGGCCTGGACCGTGAGCCGCTCGCCCACGCACGCACGGCACGGGACGCGCTGGCCGCGCAGCTTCCAGGTGTGGACCTGTCCGCGTGCGCGCTGGCGGTCCTGGATGTGGAGCGCGCCGAGGGGCGGCAAGCCGCCGGGCTCCGGCCCGACGGGCCCGTGCTCCACCACTCGGATGGTGTCACGCAGCTCTGGCCCACCAAGCTGGCCTTCGCGCCGCTCGTGGCGGAGCAGGTGGCGGCCCGGCTCGCGCAGCGAGGCGTGCGCCCCGGCCACCAGCTCCTCCTCGATACGAGGCGCTGGCCACGTCCGACCGTGGGCTTGTCGCCCTGGGACGAGGTGACGGCATGGCACTGACCCGGGCCTTCGTCCTCCTGGACCGTGACGGCACGCTCATCGAGGAGCGGGACTACCTGCGCGGCCCGGACGGGTTGCGGCTGCTCCCCAACACCCTGGCCGCGCTGCGCCGGTTCCGTGCGTTGGGGCTGGGCCTGGTGCTCGTCACCAATCAATCCGGACTGGCCCGGGGCTACTTCGACCAGCAGGCCCTCGATGCGATTCATGAGCGGCTCCGGGCCTGGCTGGCACGAGACGGCCTGCACCTGGACGGCATCTACGTCTGCCCCCACCTGCCCGACGCGGGCTGCGCGTGCCGCAAGCCCAGGCCCGGGCTGGGGCTGCGGGCAGCGACGGAGCTGGGCATCGACCTGTCGCGCAGCTTCGTCATCGGGGACAAGCGCAGCGACATCGCCTGGGGCCTGCACCTGGGAGCCATGACCTTCCTGGTCCGCACGGGCCATGGCGCGGCGGAAGAGGGCGCTCCCGGCGCCCGAGCCCACCACGTCGTCGACGATTTGCTTCACGCCTCGGAGTTCGTCCAACGGCACATTCACCAGCGGGGGAGGATGTAGATGGAGACAGCGCTGAAGGCAGTAGAGGACCGTAGCGAGCCGGGCACCCGCCTCGTCCGGCAGCACGTCCAGGGCAGCATCGACACGAAGCAGCGGCTGCTGGAGCATTGCGAGCAGGACATCCAGGCGGCGGCGAACCTCCTGGCGCAGGCGCTGCAATCAGGCGGCAAGGTGCTGCTCTGTGGAAACGGCGGTAGCGCCGCGGACTGCCAGCACCTGGCGGCGGAGTTCGTCAGCGCGCTGAGCCACGACCTCGTGCGGCCGGGGCTGGCCGCCATCGCGCTGACGACGGACACCTCGCTCATCACCGCCCACGCGAACGACTTCGGCTTCAGCCACATCTTCGAACGTCAGGTCCAGGCGCTGGGGCGCCCCGGGGACGTGCTGCTCGGCATCAGCACCAGCGGCGAGTCCGAGAACGTGGTCCGGGCCTTCCGCTGCGCGCGGCTGCTGGGCATCCGCACCCTGGCGCTCACCGGAAGCGGCGGAGGCAAGCTCCTGGGGCTGAGTGACGTCTGCATCCGGGTGCCCAGCGGCAACGTGCAGCACATCCAGGAGTGTCACATCACCCTGGCCCACGTCCTGTGCATGCTGGTGGAGCGGGAATGGGCGGTCCTCGCCGAGGCCGGGACGGACTGGAGCGCTCGCCATGAGAAGTGACGCGGCGGGCCCCCACGTGGAGACGCGCACGTTGTGGCAGTTCCTGGCCGGAGACCTGCGGCCCCTCTGGACCCGGCTGCTCGAGGGCGCGGTGGGGGCGCACACCGCGCGCGCGGATGACCGGCTCGTCTACGGCGTCGTCGACGAATTGCGCGAGCGCACGTCCGCGTTCCTGGCCAGGCGATACCCCGGCCTGCCCATCAACGAAGAGGGGGTGTCCCCATGGCCGCCCCAGGGTGACTGCTGCGTGGTCGACCTGGTGGACGGCACCAACAGCCTCCTCCTGGGCGCGCCCCTCTTCGGGCTGCAGTTCGCCAGCGTGGTGGGAGGCCGTGTCGAGGAGGCCGTCATCTTCCTGCCCACCGAAGAGCGGCTGGGCGGCGGGGGCCTCCATGTCAGCAGGCGCGGCCAGGGCGCCATCGTCATCCTCCGGGGAGAGACGGCCATCCCACTGCGCGTCTCCTCCGTGGAGCAACTGGCGCGGGCCTCCATCGCCGTCGACGGGACGACGCCCACGGTGGGGCGGCTCTACCACCCGCCCCTGGTCGCCGGGGTGACGCGCATCCGGAACTTCGGCGCCTTCTGCTGGGCGGGGACGCGGCTGGCGCGCGGCCATCACCTGCCCGTCAGCATCGACGCCGTCCTGGCCATCGACAACAAGCCCTGGGACCACCTGCCCGCCGTTGGCCTCATCGAGGAGGCCGGTGGACAGGTGACGTGCTTCGACGGCGCGCCCTGGTCACTCACGCGCTGCACCGAGCTGCTCTTCTCCAACGGGCACCTGCACGCCGCCCTCCTGACGCACCTGGCGGACGCGGGCCTGGCACGGAGGGAGACGTGATGGCGGCCACGGTCACCGTGCTGTGTGGTTGGCCCCTCTCCGGCAAGAGCGAGACGGCCGCGCTGCTGGGCCCGCCCCTGGGAGCGCATGTCATCGACATCGACGTGCTCGCCCGAGCGGGCATCGGTCCGCCGGAGCCCGACTGGGAGGCCACGGAGGCGGGACGGCAGCGGAACCTGAACCGGATGACCATGGCCTATGAGCTGTTCCACCAGGCCGTGCGCATCCACCTGGAGGTCGCACGGCCCCCGCGCTCGCTCGTGGCGGTCACCACCTACTCGCGGCCTTCGAGCTGGGAGTACCTCCTGCGCGTGCTCGGGCCCCATGCGCAGGCGCGGCTCAAGGTGCTCTGGCTCCGCCCCGCGGACGACGCCCCCCAGGCCGTACAAGGACTGCTGAGTCAACGCGCCCGCGCCGGGTACTGCGGCGGCTGCACGACGCTGGAAGAGTACCTCGACGTGAAGGCGCGCTTCGTGCCTCCGCCCGTTCCCCATCAGGTCATCGAGACGTGGTTCCGCCATTCCCCCGAGGCCTGCGCCAGGCGCGCCCTCGAGTACGTCCTGGACGCCTAGGAGTCGCCATGCTCTTCCACCGACGCTTCGAGCACCGCTATCCGCGCATCGTCCGCGGGCGCGGCGCGAGGTTGTACGACGACGCGGGCAACGCCTGGTTGGACGCCGTGGGCGGCGCGGGCGTCGCCGTATTGGGACATGGCCTGGAGGAGCTGGCGCGGCAGGCCGCCGAGTCCATGCGGCACGTCAGCTACCTGCACGGCATGCAGTTCACCACGCCCGAGCTGGAGACCTACGGCGAGCGGCTGGTGGCCCTGGCCCCGGCCAACATCTCCCACGTCCTGCTCATGGGGAGCGGCTCCGACGCGGTGGAGACGGCCATCAAGCTCGCGTACCAGTTCCACCTGGGCAAGACGGGGCGCCCGCGCAAGCACAAGGTGATTGCCACCGAGCCGGGCTACCACGGCGCCACCGGTCTGGCCCTGGCCGTGACGGGCAAGCCTCGCGACCGGCTGCTGTTCGACGGGCTGCTGCGCGAGCAATGCTTCATCCCCGCGCCGGACGCCTACCGCCGGCCAGAGTCCGGCGAGGCCTGCGCCGAAGCGCTGGAACGGAAGATTCTGGAAGAGGGTCCCGAGAGCTGTCTGGCCTTCATCGT
The DNA here is from genome assembly GCF_013372605.1 of Myxococcus sp. AM009. NCBI lineage: Bacteria > Pseudomonadati > Myxococcota > Myxococcia > Myxococcales > Myxococcaceae > Myxococcus > Myxococcus sp. AM009. The sequence goes on along the minus strand of NZ_JABXEP010000055.1, from coordinate 30,248 downwards.
CGAGCCGGTGATTGGCGCCTCCATGGGCGTCAGCGTCCCGAAACCAGGCTACCTCCAGCGCGTCCGGGACATCTGCGACCGTCACGACGTCACCCTCATCTTCGACGAGGTGATGTGCGGCTTCGGCCGCTGCGGCACGTGGTTCGCGTCCGAGCACTCAGGCGTCCAGGCGGACATCATCGTCCAGGGAAAGGGGATGGCCGCGGGGCTGCTTCCGCTATCCGCCGTCTATGCCAGCCGCGGCATCGTGGACGGCCTCCATCGGGATGGCGCCAACTTCGCCCACGGGTTCACTTTCACGAATCACCCCTTCTCCGCGGCGGTGGGCCTGCGGGTGCTCGACGTCATCGAGCGTCAGGGCTTGCTGGACAACGTCCAACGCCAGGGGGACGCCCTGCGCGCGAAGCTGCGGGAGCTGACCGCCTTCTCCTGGGTGGACGACGTGCGCGGACTGGGCCTCTTCTGCGGCCTCGAGCTCGTCGCCGACAAGCGCACCCGCCGCGCCTTTCCCAGGACGGCGCGGCTGGCGGAGCAGGTGCTGCAACGGGCCATGCGGCGGGGAGGCAACTTCTACTTCTCCATTGGCTACCTGCCGGACGGCAGCGGCGACTCCATCCTGGTGATGCCGCCCTACACCGTCACCCCCGAGGAGCTGGAGGCCATGGTGGCCGTGCTGCGCGACACGTTCGCGGAGCTGGACGCCGACGCCCAGTCCCTGGCTCGGCAGGCCGCGTAGCCCCGGGAGCGAGCCACCATGGACATCCGGACCGACTGCCAGCACTTCAACGGCTACAAGCCCTGCGGCCCGCACAAGGCGCGAGGGACGCACTGCGACGGCTGCGCCGACTACCAACCCGCCACCGGCAACGTGCTCATCATCAAGCTCCAGGCCGCGGGCGAGGTGGTGCGCAACACGCCGCTGCTCCACGCCATCCGCCAGCGGCACCCGGGGGCGCGCATCTTCTGGCTGACGCACTACCCGGAGCTGGTGCCCCGGCGAGAGGTCTTCAAGGTGCTGCGCTACGACCTCGCGGGCGTGACGACGGTGCTCGACCTGCGCTTCGACCTCGTGCTGTCCCTGGACAAGGACGTGGAGGCGTGCGCGCTGGCGAACCGCGTGGACGGCCGGGTGAAGAAGGGCTTCACGCAGAAGGACGGCGTCATCCTGCCCTTCGACGGGGACAGCCAGCGCAAGTGGCGCACGGGCGTCTTCGACGACTTGATGAAGGCGAACACCCGGCACTACGTCCAGGAGCTGTTCGACATCTGCGGCTTCGCCTTCCAGGGCGAGGAGTACATCCTGCCCGACTACACCCCGCCCCAGGTGGAGCTCGAGCCGGGCAAGCAGGTGGTGATGCTCAACACAGGCGCTGGGAGCCAATGGAAGCCGCGGCTCTACTCGCCCGCGAACTGGGCGACGCTTGCCAGGCGCTTGAAGGAGACGGGCCGCGAGGTCGTGCTCGTGGGCGGGCCCGACGAGCACGAGCGCAACCTGGAGATTTCGGCGCGGGCCGGCGTCCGCTACTTCGGCGTCCAGCCCTTCGACGGCTTCATCGGCTTGCTGAGCCTGGCCGACGTGGTGGTGACGTCGGTGACGTTCGCGTTCCACGCGGCCGTGGGGCTGCGCAAGCGCATCGTCCTGCTGAACAACACGTTCAACCGGCACGAGTTCTACATGTATGGCCGGGGCACGGTGCTCGAACCGGAGGTGCCCTGCCTCATGTGCTACAAGCAGGACTTCGATGCGGGCTGCGTCCAGCGCGACTGCATGGACCTGCTGTCCCCCGAGCAGATTCTCCGCGCCGTCGGAGCGGTTTGAACGTGGCGCCCGACGCCCCCCAGGATGAGGTGGACGTCGCCATCGTCGGTGGTGGCGTGGGCGGGTGCTACCTCGGCTACCGGCTCCTCGCAGGTGTCACGCCCCACGGGCACTCCCCCCTCGCGGCGCTGCGCCAGGGCCGGGAGCAGCTCCGGGTGGGGCTGTACGAAAGCACGGGGCGCCTTGGAGGCCGGTTGTGGTCGGTCCGGCTGCCCGGCCTGCCGGACGTCGCCGCGGACCTCGGAGGCATGCGCTTCCACGACCAACTGCACCTCGTGGCCGACCTCATCCAGCACCTGGGGCTGGCGGACCAGGTGACGGACTTTTCGTTCGGCCAGCCGGAGAACTTCGCGTACCTGCGGGGCAAGCGCTTCCGGCAACGGGAGCTGGAGACGACGGCGCTCGCGCGAAGCACCACACCCCTCCCCTACCGGCTGCGCACGGCCGAGCGGCTCCTGGGGCCGTCGGGCCTGGAGCAACACGTCACCGACACCGCGCTGCCCGGCTTCAGCGGCCTGCGCGCGCGCTACCACGCCGCCTTCGAGCGTCAGTCCTGGGAGGACGTCACCGCCTCGGAGCGGGAGTACACCCAACGCAAGGCCGCCGCCCGAATCGACGGCGCACCGCTGCACGCGCTGTCGTGGCGAACCTTGCTCGGACAGGTGCTCGGACAGGAGGCCATCCAACTGGTGAAGGATGCGGGTGGCTACGACAACCTCGCCGAGAACGGGAACATCGCGGACTGGCTGGACGTGCTCTTCCACGCCCCCATCGACGGCCGCTACCGGCGCCTCCGGGGCGGCTTCGACGCCCTGCCCCTGGCGCTACACGCGCGCTACCGGGCGGCGGGAGGCACCACGTGGCCGCACCACCACTTGCGCCGGCTCGACAGACACCCGGGCGCCGGTGACATGCCCGCCTACACGCTGCGCTTCGCGGCGCCGGAGGGAGGCAGGTCGCGCCGGGTGAAGGCGCGCTGCGTGCTGCTCGCGCTACCGCAGCACGCCCTGGAGTCGCTCGACCCGGACAGCTTCCTCTTCGAGGACGCGGCGCTGAATCGCAACCTCCGCGGCGTGCGCGCCGTCCCGGCCGTGAAGCTGTTCCTCGCGTACCCGTCTCCCTGGTGGGAGCAGACGGGCGTCTCCCGAGGGCGCAGCACCACCGACCTGCCACTGCGTCAGCTCTGGTACTGGGCCGGCGGCGACACGCGGCACCCTCCCGCCGTGCTCCTGGCGTCGTACACCAGCGGCACCGACGCGGCGTACTGGAGCCGCCTCCGCGCGGGCGAGCTGTATCCGGACTCGAAGGGGCCGCTGGAGGCGCCGGCCCTGCCCGCCGATGCGCCCGCCAGCCGTCAGATGGTCGAGCGTGCCCACGCGATGTTGCTGGAGTTCCACGGCGTCGAGGACGCCCCCTGGCCCGTCGCCGCGCGCTGCCAGGACTGGTCCGACGCGCCCCACGGAGGCGGTTGGCACGTCTGGCGGGAGCACCACGTCTCCGGTGACATCATCCCCGCGATGCGCAAGCCGCTCGCCGATGAGCAGGTCTTCATCGTCAGCGACTGCTGGTCCCATGACCCGGGCTCGGTGCACGGCACGCTGGCCACCGCGGAGTGCACCCTGCAGGACCACCTGGGCCTCGGCTGGCCCGGCTGGCTCCGGCACGAAGGCACCCGCCTGGGTCCGCGCGGGACAGCGAAGCGAATCCCCTCACGAGGAGGCGTTTGAACCATGGCGCTGAGCGTGCCCGAGGGCTACCGCCCTCTCCAGAAACAGAGCCTGCCCGACTACCTCTCCAGCCACCCCCACCTCGCGAAGCAACTGGGAGGCGGCGCGACGGACTGGCACACGCAGGAGGTGAGCGACGGAAACGTGAACCAGGTGTTCCTGGTCCACGGCCCCGCCGGCAGCGTCTGCGTCAAGCAGTCCCTGCCCTACGTCCGGCTGGTGGGTGAGTCCTGGCCCCTGACGTTGGAGCGCATCCACTTCGAACATCAGGCGCTGCTCGAACACGGCCGCCATGTCCCTGGGCGCGTCCCCCAGGTCCTCCACCATGACGCCAGGCAATATGTCCTGGTCCTCGAATGCCTGACGCCGCACATCATCCTCCGCAAGGGGATGACCGCCGGCGTCTGCTACCCACGCCTCGCCGGACACCTGGCGGACTACCTGGCCCGCTCGCTGTTCTTCTCCTCCGACCTGGCCCTCACCGCGGCGGAGAAGCGGCGCCGGGTGGCCACCTTCAGTGCCAACAGCGCGATGTGCCAGATCATGGAGGACATGGTCTTCACGGAGCCCTACCAGCTTCACCCGCGCAACCGGTGGACCTCGCCCCAGCTGGATGGCCTCGCGGCCGAGGTCCGTGAGGACGTGGACCTGAAGCTGGCGGCGTCCCGCCTCAAGCACCAGTACCTGACGCGGGCAGAGGCGCTCATCCACGGTGACCTCCACACCGGCTCCATCATGGTGACGCAGGAGGACACGCGGGTCATCGACCAGGAGTTCGCCTTCTACGGCCCCATGGGGTTCGACGTGGGCGCCCTGATGGCCAACCTGCTCATCAACTACTTCTGCCAGGAGGGCCACACCACCGATGCGGCGCCGCGCGCCCCCTATCAGGCCTGGGTCCTGGAGACGCTGGAGGACATGTGGTCAGGCTTCCACGACGGGTTCCTGGCGCTCTGGGAGGCGCACGGCCGCGGCGACGCCTATCCCTCCGCGCTGTTCACCTCACCGGCCGACCGGCGCGCGCTCACCGAGGAGCGCCGGCGCTGGCTCCAGGGGCTGCTGAGTGAAAGCCTGGCGTTCGCGGGCGCGAAGATGCTCCGCCGCATCTTCGGGCTCGCGCACAACCTGGACCTGGAGAGCATCGCCGACCCTGACCGCCGCGCCGGTTGTGAGCGCGCTTGCGTCGAGCTGGGACGGGCCCTCCTCCTCACCCCCGGGCGCTACCGCGCCATCACCGACGTCACCACGGTGGCGAGGGACCTCGCGGAGCACCTCCGACCCAAACGTCGCGGGTAGGCGCGGCGCCCGTCACGTCCCCGTCTTGGCGATGGGGGCCAGGGCGCCCGACAGCTCGTTGAACTTCTCCCCCAGCGGCCGGATGACGTGCTTCTCGATGGCGTAGTAGCTGGAGAGCTGCTCCAACGGGACGCGCCGCATGTGCCAACGGCCATTCAGGTCACACCCGATGGCGTTCTTCTGGAAGCCGCCGCTCAGCCATCCGTCACTCTCGCCCTGGCTGGTGCGCTCGATGCGGAAGTACTTCCATATCTTGTCCGCGGTACAGACGACCGGCTCGTCCGGGTCCTCGGGACGGGGCTCGGCGACGCCGAACCAGCACTCCGGCCCCGCGGCGTCACTCACGTAGGCGTCATTGAAGCCCAGCCATATCCAGATGAAGGCCAGCAGCTTCACGTCCCGTGCCCGGCTGTCATCCACCGCGGTGCCCGCGGGGACGTGGAGCGGGTCCACATAGAAGCGGCCAAGCCAGGACGGCAGCCAGAGGTAGAACGGATACGAGCTGTCATCCGACAGCAGGTAGCCGCTCGCGTTGGAGAACAGCTTGTTGCCCGCGAGGCACTTCAAGCTGACGCCATACTCGCGGATGGCGAACCGGACGCCGACAATCTCGAAGAACGAACGGATGTCTTTATGGTGCTCGGAGAAATTCGAGTAGCTGCCAGCAATCTGGGTCAACACGTCTTTTCTGAAGGCCATGACCAGCTGGCATTGCAGTCCGCATACCAAGCCACGCTTCACAATCCGTCCGAGCATGCGGGCTTGGACATACCGCCCTTCCCACCCCTGCCCGCGTCATCCCGCGACGCGCCTGCGTGCGAGCCGCAAGCGCGCTCCCCGCGGCCCCGGAGCGCTTGCCCTGTCTCTCTCATAGGCAGGGAGGTAGACCTGTCTGAGAAAGGCTCCGGTGGCCCGCAGGTCATCCGAAGGCAAGGGATGACACCGGAAGGTTCCCGTCGCATCGAAGTACTCAGGCACGAGCGGCGTCGCATCCGCCAACCCCAGCCCCCGAAACTCCGCGACCAGGCGCTGGTTCAGCGAGGCACACTTGTCGCGGATGAGCTCCGGCCACTGCCTCCAGAGCGGGAGCTCGGCCTGAAGCGGACGGAGCCGGAGGGAGAGCCGGTAGAGCAGCTCCGCGTGCGGGTGGTAGTGCGCCAGCTCGCGGTACCCCGCCTCCTTCGTCGGCCTGGAGTCCACGATGGGCTGGAGGAAGGCGCGGTAGTACCCGAAGACGTCCTCCAGGCTGTCCCCGTCCCTGACGGAGAAGGGGTCGGTGTTCTCCGCCTTCACGACGGTGGGCACGCCAAAGAAGGCGCTCGCAAGCGCCGTGACATGGCGCTGTGACACGCCCTCCGCGTCGTCCAGCCTGTCCTTCACCCGCTTCAGGCCATAGCGGAGGAAGGCCAGCGTCGCCCGCAGAGGCGCGTGACACCCCACCCTGCCCACACCGCGGAGCAGCACCTTCATATAGGTCTCTCCGGGTGGTGGCTTGCGCAAGCCGTCCACCTTCGCCAGCCCCTGGAGCCCCGCGCCGGTGAAGAGCAGCAGGTTGGGCTCCTTCACGTCGACGAGGGTTTCCTTCCCGTCGTCCAGCCGCATGCGGTCCAGATAGTTGCGCGCGAAGAGCTCCGCGCGGCTCGGAGGGAAGACGACCTGGCGCGCGTTCAGGTTGAGGATGAGCGCATGACTGGCGAGATGCCGGTCCCTCAGCCAGGGATAGGCGTTGTACGCCAGCACCAGGTCTCCGGCGGACCAGAGCAGGGGCGCCTCGGCGCTGGCGGAAAGGCCCTCGGTGGACCGCTGGAGTGAGCGGAAGAGGGAGATATCGCCCAGGTCCTCCTGGACCGCCACGACGCGGCTCCGTTCGTCGATGTGGCCTTCCTCCAGGAGGAAGTCGCGGACCACCTCCACCACGTGACAGACCTCACGAGGCCCATGGACGCTGACCTGGCCCCCCGTCAGCGCATGGGCCAGCAGCGGAAAGACGATGAGCGGGAGGTTGTCGAGCACCGGGTAGAGGAACTTGGTGTCATCCAGCCCGCCTTCCATTGAACGCAGCAGGGGCGTGGTCTCCAACACCCGCCATCTTCGATAGCGCGGGGGCAGCCGCGCCTGACGCTCCCGCGCCAACCGGTCCCCCACGCGCCGGGTGACGGCTGCCGCCAGCGCGGCCTCTCCCGATGCATACACCTCATGACTCGCCCCAATGGCGACGTGCCGCACCCGCATGCGCTCCCCCTGTCCTGGGAGATTTCCTTTCACGAACCGTGCGCGCGCACTCTGTCTTTCGTTGCACGGGAAACCCCATACATGAGGCGTTCCCGGAGAACGCGATTGCGTCCCCCACGGACGCGCCCGCCATCCACTTCAAGACTTCGCAGGCCCATGCTCCCAAGACAAACAGCAACACACTCACGGTATGAGTCTTGCTCATGTCGGCGCCCCGGACCCCGAGGCACATCCCCGGGCTCCGCATGCAACCACCCTTCACGAGGTCAATATGAATCAGCGCGCAATCTCCGTCCTGTTGTCTGGTTTTGGTTTGGCGCTTTCTCTTGCCGGATGCGGCACGCCCGCGCAGGACACGCCCGCGGACACGACCCAGGAGGCGCAGGCGTCGCTCGCCGGGCAGGTCTACAACGTCCTGGGCGACACGGCGTGCCCCTCGGGCTACACGCTGGCCTCTCCCGAAGAGGCGCGGGAGAACCAATCCACCCTGTGCGCCATGCTCGGCACGTGGGACATCGTGCGACTGGCCAACGGCGGTTCCATGGATGGCGCGGGCTACGGCTGCGGCATTCGGACGGTGGATTCGCGCGGCATGGGCGAAAGCCTCTGCAAGCAGGTGCAACAGTTCAGCGAGGTCACCGGCGACGGCGTCTGTCCGGCGGGGCTCACGGTGGTCAGCCCGATGGTCGCCCGTGCCAGCCAGAGCGACATCTGCTCGCAGCTGGGCACCTGGGACATCGTCCGGCTCGCTGGCGGCGGCTCCATGGACGGCCCGGGCTACGGCTGCGGCATCCGTGACGTCGACACCCGCTCGATGGGGGAGACCCTCTGCGCGCAGTTGACGTTCGTCGAGGTCGTGGGAGACCAGCCGTGCGCCCCGGGGACGGCCCTGCTGGCGCCGACCGAGGCCGAGGCCCGTCAGAGCGAGGTCTGCGCGCTGCTGGGGACGTGGGACGTCGCGCGTCTGGCGGGTGGCGGCGCCATGGACGGCCCGGGCTACGGCTGCGGCATCCGCTACTGGGATACGCGCACCCTCGGCAACGCCCTCTGTCAGGCGCTCTAATCACCGGCTGACACGGCGGTGCCGGTTCATGACCGTGGTGTCCCGGCATCGCCTCCAGCGCCCGCCATGCGCTTTCTTCATTGCTCGGATGTCCACGTCACCGCCGACTACCGGGCGCTGCCCCTGCGCCGGCTGGGCTGGCGGCGCTGGCTGGCGCTGCCAGAGCTGCTGGCAGCGGGGCGGGCGCGCGCCTACGACGAAGCGCCTCGCACGCTCTCCGCCATCGCGCGCGCCATGCCGGCACACGGCGCGCACCATCTCATCCTCTCGGGAGACCTGACGGCCTGCGCGCTCGACCTCGAGTTCCAGGGGGCACGGGACGCGCTGGGTGCGCTGGCGGAGGACCGCGGCCGCTGCACCGTCATCCCCGGCAACCACGACGTGTACACACCGGGCAGCGCTCGCGGCAGGCGCTTCGAGCGCTACTTCGGGCACCTGCTGGAGAGCGACCTGCCCGAGCACCAACGGGAAGGTGCCTTTCCCTTCGTCCGGCTCGTGGGCGAGGACGCCGCCGTCGTTGGCCTCTGCTCGGCCCGGGTGCCACCGCTGCCGGGCCTCTCTCGCGGGGTCATCGGCCCCGAGCAGTTGGACGGACTGGCGGCGATTGTCAGCGACGTCCGGCTCGCGAGCCGGGCCCTCCTCGTCGTCGTACACCACGCGCCCTTGAAGCCCCAAGGCACGGCGGCCCTGGGGCCCTGGGGATTGAGTGACGGCCCCGACCTCTGCAAGCTGCTCCGCGGGCCCCGTCACGCCATCTTGCACGGCCACATCCACCACCGCTTCCACCACCCGGCCACCGCCGAGCACCCCCACGTGTTCGGCGCCGGCTCCTCCACGCAGGCGGGCCGTGAAGGCTACTGGCTCATCGACGTTGAGAGCGGACAGGTGACGGGAGGGACGATTCAGGTCCCCCCATTCCCCTGAAGGGCCGCCCAGGCCTGAAGCCGCCGCTCCAGCGCCGTGAAGGTCCACAGGTCGGCGGGGTTGTCGGGCCGCACCAGGGCCAGGTCCCGCTGAAGTGCCCCGCGCGCCTCGATCACGCCCCACTCCGACAACACCCGCAGCGCCATCAGCGAGGACTTGCGCGCCACCAGCGCGAGCAGCACCGCCACGACGCGGGGGCTTCGTTCGTCGGCCAGCCGCTGCACCGCCTCATGACGTGCCTCGGGCGTGGCGTCCGGTGCCTCCAGCGCCTCGGCCAGCGCGGTGAAGCGCGCATCGTCCAGCAGCGGGCGCGGGCCGGGCCGCGGCTCCCAGTGCTCCACGGTGACGTTCGTCCGGCCCACGCAGACGCACTCCCGGCGCACGCCGTCATCACCGAAGAGGTCCATGATGCGATCTCTCGATGGCTTTCCACCCACGAGCAGTTTCCCCGCTCGCTCGGAAAGCGTGGGTGACACGCCGAGCACATGGACGCGCAGCACCGTGGCCTCGGCCGCGACACGCTGTTCGGTGGAGACGCGAGGCCACTTGAGGAAGACCTCCGCCATCCCCCGTTCATGGACGTACCAGCGGTACTCCAGCCACACGGCGCTGGGGCGGAGGGCGAAGCGGCCGTCTTCCTGCTCGCGGAGCCGGGGGGCGCCTTCCGCGAGCCCGGTGAAGCAGTGTTCCAGCAGCGCCAGGGCGTCGGAGAGCGTCATGAAGGTAGGGCAGTGTAGCGACGTTTGTCAGGTCGCCGGGCCACCATCGTTAGTGTACAATCAACACCATTCCTGAGGTCGCCCATGAGTGAAGCAGGACAGCAGCGGTTCACCTTCTTCTGGCAGGCGCACTCCCCCTTCTCGCAGTGGCACCGCTCCGACTTCGTCGTGGACGGCGCGCGCTACGTGTGCGCTGAGCAGTACATGATGGCGGGCAAGGCGCGGCTCTTCGGTGACAACGAGGCGCTGGCGAGCATCCTGTCATCGAGGTCGCCCAAGACGCACAAGGCCCTGGGCCGCAAGGTCCGAGACTTCGACAACGTGCGCTGGGAGAAGGCGCGTGAGCGCATCGTCTACGAGGGCAACCGCGCGAAGTTCACCCAGAGCCCGGCGCTGCTGAAAGCGCTCCTGGTCACCGCGGGCACGGAGTTGGTGGAAGCCAGCCCCATGGATCGCATCTGGGGTGTGGGGTTGAGTGCGGAGGACCCGCGCATCCATCACCCCGCGAAGTGGCGAGGACTGAATCTGCTGGGCAAGGTCCTCACGAAGCTGCGTGAGGACCTGCTGGCGGAGGGCGTCACCGAGGCGTCCCCCGCTGAAGCGTAGGGCTCAGAAGTCGTAGCGCAGGGGAGCCTGGTCCGGCAGGACCAGGTTCACCGTGCCCGAGGTCTTCCCGAACTGCGCCCCGAAGCGCTGCGACACCGAGGACACGTCGAAGCGAGGCGTGGCCCGCAGGAGCGCCTTGCACATGTCATTGTTCCCGTCATGTACCAGCACCAGGTTCGCCACCGGCGTCCCGTCCGCGCCCGGCTGAAGCGTTCCGTCCCAGGCCAGCGTGTACGTGTGCTCGGCGCAGCCTCCGCCATGCATCACGGCCAGCGACAGGATGCCGCCGTCCACCTGGGCGCTTCGGATGTTGATGGGGTCCTTCGGCTCGGGCTTGGGCATCACCACCAACGGCTGGACGGCGGCCTTCGCCTCGCCGTCCCCGGCAGGCGACGTCGGAGTGGCCTGCGTGTCCTCAGGGGCCGGCGTTGGCACCCCGGCGCTGGCCCCGGCTTCGGCCTCGGTGGACGGCGGTTCCACCGGAGCGGTGCCCATCTCCTGCCGGCTCGCGCAGCCCGCGAGCAGTCCGCACAACATCACCCCACTCCAGACGAGCGTTCGCATACGTCTCCTTATCGCCGCAGCGCGGCCTCATACGCCGCCAAGGTGCCCTCGGCGGTCCGCTTCCAGGTGAACTTCGCGGCCTGCGCCCTTCCTCGCTCCGCGAGCGCCCGCCGTTCCTCCGGCGAGTGGAGCAGCCGGTCCAACGCCCTCGCGAGCCCGTTCGCGTCGTCGGGCCCCACGCTCAGCGCGGCGTCGCCACAGACCTCCGGCAGCGAGCCCGCGGTGGAGACGATGGTGGGCGTCCCCAGCCGCATCGCCTCCAGCGGAGGCAGTCCGAATCCCTCGTAGCGAGAGGGGAACACGAACACGGCCGCGCGGCGCATCAGCTCGTAGAACACGGCGTCGGACTGATAGCCGAGCGAGCGCACCTCGAACCCCTCCGAGCGCATCCGGGAGATGCGCGACTCCACGCGACCCGCGCCGAACCAGCGCTGCCCCGCCAGCACCAGCGAGACGGGCCGCCCCCGCGGTCGCAGCAACTCCAACGCGTCCAGCACCAGGTCCACGTTCTTCCGCACGTCGAGCGAGCCCGCGTAGAGCACGTACTCCTTCGGCAGGGAGAGCGCGCGTAGGAAGTCCTTGCTGGTGTCGTCCAGGGCTGGCGCATGGACGTGGTCCACGCCATTGGGCACCACCACCGTGCGCGACTCCGCTTCCGGGTAGCGAGCCAGCAGGTCCTGCCGCGTGCGCTCGCTCACGCACACCACCTGGTCCGCCACCATCAGGCTGCGCGACAGCCACAGGCGGAACTGCCAGCGGAACGCGGACGACACCGTCTCCGGCATCAGCAGCGGAATCAAGTCGTGCACCGTCAGCACGTACTTCATGCCGGGCGCGCGGATGAGGGGCAGGTTGAAGTTGCCGTGTGCGTGGTACAGCGGCGCGTCCGAGCCCTGGAGCACGCGCGGCAAGCCGCCCAGCGTCCAGGCGGTGCGCCCGGCCTTCGCGCGAGGCGCCTCGCCAGAGGACTGCGCCCCCATGCGGATGAGCTGGACGCCGAGCGCCTCCAGGGCGGAGGCCAGGCAACGGGTGTACAGGCCGATGCCGGTGGTCGGCTCGTCCCAGAGTGTCGCGTCGAAGGCGATGGGGCTCATGGACACGGTGCGCCTCATACCACGAGCGTGTGATAGGCAGGACCCGCATGGCGATCCACCAGTTGATACCGAGCTTTGTCCCCGGCGACGCCACCGGGCAGGCCGCGCTGCACCTGCAGCTCCTGCTGCGCCGCATGGGGCACGCGGGCGCGCTGTACGCGGACGAGGTGGGCCCGGGGCTCGAAGGGCTGGCCAGCCCCGCGTCCGCGCTGCGCCCCGCACCCGGTGACCTGGTCCTCTACCACCATGGCATCGCCTCTCCGCTCAGCAGCCGGTTGATGCACCTGCCCTGCCGTCGCGGCGTCGTCTTCCACAACATCAGCCCCGCACGCTTCTACGAAGGGCTGCCGCTGGCGGACGCGCTGGTGGCGGGGCGGGCCCAGCTCGCCGCGATGGCCCCCTTCGCGGAGGTGGCCATCGGCGTGTCGGACTTCAACGCCGCCGAGCTGCGCGCCGCGGGCTACCGCAACGTCCACACGGTGCCCCTCTTCATCGAACCGGAGCGATTCTCCCGCGCCAGCGCGGACGCGAAGCTGCTCCAGCGGCTTCAGGGTCCAGGCCCCGTGCTGCTCGGCGTGAGCCGGGTCATGCCGCACAAGCGCTTCGAGGACCTGCTCGCGCTCCACCGCGAAGTGCTGCGGCTGCGGCCCCAGGCGCGCCTGTTGATGGTGGGCGGCTACGAGCCCGGCAGCCGGTACTTCCGCATGCTCCAGCGGGAGGCGCGCGGCCTGCGCGGCGTGAGCTTCCTGGGACGCCTGAGCCACGCGCAGCTCGTGGCCGCGTACCGCTCCGCTTCCGTCTACGTCTCCATGAGCGAGCATGAGGGCTTCGGCGTCCCCCTCATCGAGGCCATGGCCGCCGAGGTCCCCGTGCTGGCCTACGCGGCCGCCGCGGTGCCGGAGACGTTGGGCGGCGCGGGCGTGGCCTTCGACCAGAAGCGCTTCGCCTTCCTCGCGGAGCTGGCGGTGGACCTGAGCGAGGACCCGGCCCTGCGAGGCCCCGTCATCGCCGGCCAGACGCGGCGGCTGGAGCACTTCTCCGCGCCTTCCGTGCAGACCGCCTTCACGAAGGCGCTGGAGACGGTGCTCCCCCGCCCCGCGCCCACGAAGCCGCGGAAGGTCCCCGAGCGTCCCCGGGTGGCGCTGGTGGTGCAGCGCTACGGCGAGGTGACGGGCGGCGCGGAGAAGCTCGCCGCGCAGATGGCCGAGCACCTGGCGCCGCACTGGGACCTCACCGTGCTGACGACCTGCGCGAAGAACCACCTCGAGTGGGACAACGCCTTTGCCCCCGGGCCCGACGTCGTGGACGGCATCAACGTGCTGCGCTTCCCGTCCACGCGGGTGCGCAACATCCGAGGCTTCAACGGCCTGTCGCGGCAGGTGTTCGACAAGCGCAACGAGCGGCTGCGCGAAGAGCAGTGGGTGGCCGAGCAGGGCCCCATGTGCCCCGGCCTGCTGCACCACCTGGCCACCGAGCGCGACGCCTACGACGGCTATCTCTTCTTCACCTACCTCTACGCGCCCACGGTGTGGGGACTGCCGCTGGTGGCGGACCGGGCCCTGCTGGTGCCCACCACGCATGACGAGGCCCCCGTCCGCTTCGGTGTGTACCGGGACGTCTTCGAGCGCCCGCGCGCCCTGCTCTGCCTCACGCCGGAGGAGCACACGCTCATCGAGAAGCTCTTCCCGAATCACGCGCCCACGCGGGTGGTGGGCGTGGGCGTGGACCGGCCTCGGGCGGACGGCGCGCGCTTCAAGGAGAAGCACGGCCTCCACCGGCACTACCTGCTCTACATCGGCCGGCAGGAGCCGGGCAAAGGCGTGCCCGAGCTGCTGGGGTACCACCAGGCCCTGAAGGAGCGGTTCGAGGACGCGCCGGACCTGGTGCTCGCGGGAGACACCAACATGGCGCTGTCCGGCGAGGGCGTGCGCTACCTGGGCCGCATCGACGAGCAGGACAAACACGACGCGCTGGCGGGGGCATTGGCGGTGGTGGTGCCGTCCCGCTACGAGAGCCTGTCGCTGCTGACGCTGGAGTCCTTCGCCCAGGGCACCCCCGTGCTGGTGAATGGGCGCTCGGACGTGCTGGTGGGACAGGTGGAGCGCAGCGGCGCGGGCCGCGCGTACACGGACCTGGAGTCGTTCATCCAGGGCCTGCGCGAGGTGGGCTCGGAGCGTGGGCCCATGGGCAAGCGGGGCCTGGCGTACGTGAAGAAGCAGGGCTGGCCGCAGGTGGTGGCGGCCTACCGGGAAGAAATGCAACGCATCCTCGAGGAGAAGCGCCAATGAAGTTACTGGGACGGGACATCCCCGCGCGGGAGCTGATTGCCCGCATCGAGGAGCGCCTGCGCACGCGCGGCCTCCCCACCTCCGAGGAAGTGGAGCTGCCTGCCGAAGGCGTGGAGCCCCGGGTGGAGCCGCTGACGTTCAACCTGCATGCGCTGGAGGAATACGCGGACGCCACGCGCGCCCTCCCCCTGCACACCCACCGGGGTGGCGTGGGACAAGTCGTCCTGCTGGCCAAGTGGGCCTTCCGCAAGTCGTGCCAGGTGTTCATCAACGAGGCGCTCGGCAGGCAGCGCGTATTCAACGGGCACGTGCGCGACTCCTACGCGCAGCTGTCCGCCGAGGTGCTCCGCCTGCGTCGCGAGGTGGAGGCGCTCCGGGCACGTCCAGTCCCCGCGGTCGCCGAAGCGGCGGTGCCGCCGCGGCAGCAGGAGCGCGCACAGCGGCGCGAGCACGAAGCGACGCCATCCCCCGTGGCGCGGCCGGCGACCGCGGTCGACACCGTGCTGCCCAAGCCGCGTGCCCCCCAGGCCCATCCACGGAAGCCAGCGCGGCCGAAGCAGCCAGTGGGCGCGGCTTCTCCGGAAGTGGACTCGACCTCGGCGCCCCGTGCGCCGGCCGCCCGCGCGCAGGCACCGGCGCCCGCCGCGGGTGCGCCAACCCGAAGCAAAACGGCCCGCGCGAAGAAGGCCGCGCCCTCCGCTCCCGCACAGCCCTCGGCGGAGGCTTCGCCGCGCCGGAACGCCTCCGGCCAGAAGAAGCGCCGCGGCAAGAAGGCCCACTGAGCACACCCCCATGAGGGGCACGGCGCCTGCCCCAGGCCGCCAGAACAGGGCGCGCGCCCGGACGGCGGGCCGTGTGAGCTGGTGCGTGCGAGGCGGGGATATGCCGCCCCCCTGCATTGACGGCTCATCCGCACCTGTGCTCAATCGAACGCGTGCATGGGCCCTCCGTCAGCGTCGTCATCCCCGCTTACAACGAGGGCCAGCGGCTGCCTCGCTTCGTCGCGGAGCTCACGCGCGTGTTCCTCGAGCGGAGCGCCCCGCCGGTGGAGTTCGTCGTCGTCGACGATGGCAGCGCGCCCGAGCACGCCGAACGCCAGCGCGCCAGCGTAGAGGCGGCCCAGGCCCACCTCGCCAGCACGGGGGCACGGCACCAGTTCACCTACGTGGCGGCGCCTCGCAACCAGGGAAAGGGCTCGGCCATCCGGCTCGGCTGGCGTCACGCGTCAGCGGGCGTCACGTGGCTGGCCTTCCTGGACGCGGATGGCGCCATCAACGCCGAGGAGTTCCACCGGCTGGTGGCGCTGAGCGCCTCGGAGATGGCGCGGAACGTGGACGTCCTGGCCGGCTCGCGCATCCTCATGGCCGGACGCCGCGTCGTGCGCAGCCTCCACCGGCACCTACAGGGTCGCGTCTTCGCCACGCTCACGGATGCGAACTTCAAGCTCCACTTCTACGACACCCAGTGCGGGGTGAAGTTCATCCGCGCGGACCTGCTGCGGCCACTCCTGGACGTACTCCAGGAGCAGCGCTGGCTGCTGGACGTGGAGCTGCTGGTGCTGCTGAAGCGCCAGGGCGCGCGCTTCCTGGAGGTCCCCATCGACTGGGAGGACTTCGGGGGTTCCAAGGTCATCCCGGGGCTCGACGCGGCGCGCATGTTCTGGGGACTGCTGCAGCTGCGTCAGCGCCTGGAGCGTGTGTCCCTGCCTACCCACCGGGACGCGTTGCCCGAAGGCGAGCCTCACGTACAGTGACAAGCCCGCTTGATTTCCGGACGGCACCCCGCGAAATAGGTCCCGCCTGGAAGCTGTTTCCCCAGGTTCCTCCCACACTGTTCGTGACATGCGCGCCTTGACTGACCTGCCCTCCGACCCCACCCCTCCTCTGACCCTGGGCCTGCCGGGCTTTGTCTTCGAGGACCTGTATCGCCCCGCTGGGCTGCGCCGGCTGGCGGAGCGCTTCGACGCGCAGCTCGCCGAGGCTGAGCCCGAGCTCTTCCAGGCCTTCGCCGCGTACCGCGAGTCCGGCGGCAAGAGCGTCAGCGGCGCCGCGGAGTCGGACCTGCTCGTCCGCGTGTCGCGCCACGTGTCGCGCTTCGTCTCGCGCCTCTTCCGCGTGGAGCAGGAGCTGGAGCGCCTGTCCGGCCGCCTCAAGGGCGAGCTGCCGCTCTTCGACTTCAAGCGCGAGTTCATCACCCGCCGCGTCTTCAAGAAGGGCGCCGCGGACCGCCCGGCGCTGGCGGAGTTCCCCTCGCTGGACGCGCGCATGCGGCTGATGCTCCAGCTGGGCTTCCCGGAGGCGCTGGCCACCGGGGACCTGGAGCGGGGCCTGGCGGAGTCCGTCCTATCGCTGATGGACCTGGAGCGCCTGTTCTCCAACGCGCTGCCCGCCGAGCGGCAGGGGGAGGCGGAGGCCCTGCGCGCCCGCTGGTCCGCGCTGCGTGAGGTGCTGCTGTCCACGCCCGAGGGCCAGGACGCCTTCGGCTCCAGCCTCGTCACGCAGGGCGATGACGCCGCGGAGCTCCAGTCGGTGCGCGCGCTGCTGTCGCTGGCGGACCGCTGGACGTACGCGCGGGCGCTCCACCCGGAGACGAAGGACCTCTTCCACGCCTGGCCCACCCACCGGATTCCCAAGCCGCTGGTGTTCGACCAGCTCGTCCACCTCCAGCGTCCGGACAACGCGCTGCCCGAGGCCACCGAGGGCCTGGAGCACCACCTGCGCCACCGCGACGGGTTCAAGCTCACCGACCGCCGGGGCACCTCGCGCGACGTGATGAACGAGGTGGACTACTGCGTGCTCTGCCACGAGCGGCAGAAGGACTCGTGCACCAAGGGCTTCCCCGCCAAGGACCCGGTGGCCGAGGGGCACCACTACAAGAAGAACCCGTTGGGCATCCCCCTCAACGGGTGCCCGCTCGACGAGCGCATCTCCGAGGCACACCTGCTCAAGCGGGAAGGCAACTCCGTGGCCGCGCTGGCCATGGTGACGCTCGACAACCCGATGTGCCCCGGCACCGGTCACCGCATCTGCAATGACTGCATGAAGGCCTGCATCTTCCAGAAGCAGGAGCCGGTGAACATCCCCCTGGCGGAGACGGCCACGCTCACGGACGTGCTGAACCTGCCGTGGGGCTTCGAAATCTACGGCCTGCTCACGCGGTGGAACCCGCTCAACGTCCGCCGCCCGTACGCGCTGCCCTACGTGGGCCGCAACGTGCTGGTGGTGGGCCTGGGCCCCGCCGGCTACACGCTGTCGCACTACCTGCTCAACGAGGGCTTCGGCGTCACGGGGATCGACGGCCTCAAGATTGAGCCCTTCCCCGACGCGCTCGTGGGCCGCAACGGCCACGCGCTCCGGCCCATCCGTGACTGGTCCGCGCTCACCACCGAGCTGGATGAGCGCATCCTGGAGGGCTTCGGCGGCGTGTCCGAGTACGGAATCACCGTGCGCTGGGACAAGAACTTCCTCACGCTCATCCACCTCACGCTGGCGCGCCGGGAGAGCTTCCGCATCCACGGCGGCGTGCGCTTCGGTGGCACCCTCACGGTGGAGGACGCGTGGGCGCTGGGCTTCGACCACATCGCCATCGCCGCTGGCGCGGGCCGCCCGACCATCATCGGGATGAAGAACAACCTCATCCGGGGCATCCGCAAGGCCAGTGACTTCCTGATGGCGCTCCAGCTCAGCGGCGCGTTCAAGAAGGACTCGCTGGCGAACCTCCAGGTGCAGCTGCCCGCCATCGTCATCGGCGGCGGCCTCACCGGCGTCGACACCGCCACGGAGCTGATGGCGTACTACCCGGTGCAGGTGGAGAAGGCGCTCGCCCGCCACGAGAAGCTGGTGTCCCAGGTGGGCGAGGAGGCCGTGCTGGCCCGCCTCGACGCGGACGAGCGCGTCACCTACCAGACGTTCCTGGAGCACGGCCGCGCCGTGCGCGAGGAGCGCCAGAAGGCGGAGGCCCTGGGCCGCGACCCGGACTTCATCAAGCTGGTGCGCGCGTGGGGCGGCGTCAGCCTCGTCTACCGCCGTGGCCTCACCGAGTCCCCCGCCTACCGCCTCAACCATGAGGAGGTGTCGAAGGCGCTGGAGGAAGGCATCCGCTTCATCGAGCGCATGAGCCCGGTGGAGGCCCTGCCGGACGCCTCCGGCGCGGTGCGCGCGCTGCGCTTCGAGCGCATGGTGACGGTGGACGGCAAGCTCAAGGGCAGCGGCCAGTTCTTCGAGCTGCCCGCGCGCACGGTGTGCGTCGCCGCCGGCACGTCCCCCAACGTCACTTACGAAAAGGAATACCCGGGCACCTTCCAGCTCGACGCGCGCGGCGAGTACTTCCAGAGCCACGAGCTGGTGGATGCGCAGGACGGCTTCTCGCTGGCGCCCGTGAAGGCGAAGGAGGACCCGGCGGCGAAGACGGGCTTCTTCACGTCGTACCAGCAGGACGGCCGCTTCATCTCCTTCTACGGCGACAACCACCCGACCTACGCGGGCAACGTGGTGAAGGCCATGGCCAGCGCGAAGGACGGGCACCCGCAGGTGGCGCGGCTGTACGCGAAGGAAGTGGCCGCGCTCGACTTCACCGACGAGGGGGCCCAGGCCGCGCGTGACGCGCGCCGCGCCGAGCACTTCGCGAAGCTGGACGAGGCATTCACCGCCACCGTGGTGGCCGTCAACCGGCTGACGCCGACCATCGTCGAGGTGGTGGTGCGCGCGCCCTTCGCGGCCAGCCACTTCTCCCCCGGCCAGTTCTACCGGCTGCAGAACTTCGAGCGGAACGCGCCCGTGGTGGACGGCGTGCGCCTCACCATGGAGGGCCTGGCCCTCACCGGCGCCTGGGTGGACAAGGAGAAGGGGCTGATGGGCACCATCGTGCTGGAGATGGGCTCGTCCTCGCGCCTGTGCGCCGCGCTCAAGCCCGGTGAGCCCGTGGTGCTGATGGGCCCCACCGGCGCGCCCACGGAGATTGGCCACGACGAGACGGTGGTGCTCGTGGGCGGCGGCCTGGGCAACGCGGTGCTCTTCTCCATCGCCCGCTCGCTCAAGGCGGCCGGCTGCCGCGTCGTGTACTTCGCCGGCTACCGGCAGAAGTCGGACTCCTTCAAGCACGACGAAATCGAGGCCGGCACGGACCAGATTGTGTGGTCCGTGGACACCGGGGACACGATTGCGCCGCGCCGGCCGCAGGACTCGACGTTCCGGGGCAACGTGGTGCAGGCGATGGTGGCCTACGCGGAGGGCAAGCTGGGCCCCGCGCCCGTCGTCCCCCTGGCGGACGTGGACCGCATCATCGCCATTGGCTCGGATGGAATGATGCGCGCGGTGGCCGAGGCCCGGCACGGCGTCCTCCAGCCGCACCTCAAGCCGGGGCATGAGGCCATCGGCTCCATCAACTCGCCGATGC
Source organism: Myxococcus sp. AM009 (assembly GCF_013372605.1). NCBI lineage: Bacteria > Pseudomonadati > Myxococcota > Myxococcia > Myxococcales > Myxococcaceae > Myxococcus > Myxococcus sp. AM009. Next base: position 10,522 of record NZ_JABXEP010000055.1, on the reverse strand, counting down.
AGTGCATGATGAAGGAGATCTGCGCCCAGTGCCTCCAGCGGCACGTGGACCCGGTGACGGGCAAGGAGACGTGGGTGTTCTCCTGCTACAACCAGGACCAGCGGCTGGACCAGGTGGACTTCGTCAACCTCCGGCAGCGCCTGCGCGGCAACACCGTCATGGAGAAGGTCGCCGACGTCTACCTGGCGCAGCTCTTCAAGCAGGCCCCGCACCTCAAGCGCGTCTGAGGCAAGCGGGCCGTGCCCGTCTTCACCGGCGCGTGCCGGTGAAGACGCGAATCATCTCCTGATAGTTCTGGATGAGGTCTTCCTCGCGCGTCAGGACGACGTCGACGTTCGCATCGCCATGCGCTCTGCGGGCGTCGGCCAGCGTCTGGAAGGCCTCCACCTGGGCGCGCATCGACGCCACCTGGGGCGCCATGCCCTGCTGCTGCTCGGGCGGCAGCTTCGCCTGGAGCGCCTCCAGCTTCTTCAGCTCCTCTTCGTACTGGAGCGTGCGCCCCAGCTGCCGCTGGCTGATGACGGCGGTGACGACCTCGGCGATGCCGTTGACGTCCGCCTCGGAGAGCTGGGCCTCGCGGCGCGCCTCGGCCTCCGCCTTGGCCTTGGCCTCCACCACCTTCAGGCCCTCGCGCGCGGCGGCCATGGCCTCCGGGGTACCGGCGTCCACCAGCGCCCCCAGGTTCTGCAGGCCCTTCATCAGCGAGCCGTACACCTCCAGCATGCGCCGCTGGTAGCCCACGTACGCGTCCAGCTTCTCCTTCGTCACCGGGTAGGGGCCGGCCTCCACGACACTGTCGGCGGCGCTGGGAGCCTGCTCGTCCACCACCCCGGCGGGCGACCCGGAGGCGTCCTCGGGTTTCTTGCAGGCCGAGAAGGCCACGAGCACCCACAGTCCCCACAGCAGCTTGCGCACGCGCGTTCCTCCAGACGAGACATGTCAGCCCCTCATGTATGCTCCTGCAACCTGGGCGGTGAGAGGCGTCCCGCCTCTGTCTGTCACGGTGGGGTTGTTCCGGCCACTGAACAATCGCCGCATTACCTTTGACCAACCCCGCCGCGCTCGTGTACGAACCGCGGTTCTGTCGAAAGCGGTGGAGGGAATTTGAGGCTTTTCCTGGTTAGGCACGCGGACGCGGACGCGGAGATCCCCGAGGGTCTCGGTGACGAGGCACGCGCCCTCACCGCGAAGTCTCGCGCCAGCACCGCCCAGCATTTCGCCTCGCTGACCGAGCGCATTGGTCCCGTGGGGCGCATCCTGACCAGCCCGCTGGTTCGCACGGTGCAGACAGCGCAGATCCTCTCCATCTCCGCCAGGTTCGAGGGCCCGCTGAAGGTGCATCGCTGCCTGCTGCCCGACATGCCCGTGGGCGCGGTGGAGCCGGTGCTCACCGAGTACGCCGACGAGAACCTCGTCCTCGTGGGTCACCAGCCGTCCATGGGCGCCCTGGCGGCCCATCTGCTCGGCATGCAGTCCTTCCCCAAGCCCGTCAACCCGGGCACCGTCATCGGCCTGGAGCGCGCGGAGGGGGAATCTTCACCGTCGTTCAAGTTCCTGTTCTACGCCGCCCCGGGTCAGCAGGTGCTCGACATCATCCAGTGAGGCCGTCGCGGCCATGATGGACGAAGCTCGCTACAACCAGTTGGTCTCCGCCGCGTTCAAGCGCATCCTCGGCGCGGCGGATGCCATCGACCCCGACATCCTGGAAGCCGACAGCACCGGCGACATGGTGACGCTCACCGCGGCCTCGCGGGAGAAGTGCATCGTCAACACCCAGCGCGCCGTTCGGCAGGTCTGGGTGGCGGGCCGGGGTCAGGGCATCCACTTCGACTACGACGCGGCCACCGGCACCTGGAAGGACGACAAGGGCCGAGGCCTGGAGTTGATGTCGTTCGTCGCGGACGTTGTCCGCGGCATCGCCGGCGCGGACTTCGTCTACCCCGGCTGAGTCCTTCCGCTCGCGGCTTCCACCCAATCCCCACCCGCGGCCTGAGCGCGGCGCAGGGCTTCACCGGCCTCCTTGAGGAGGCTGCCGAAGCTGACCTGAGTCAGCGCGCCCGCCACGGGTCCACGACCCGGCGGGGGCTCGGAGACAGCGACGCCCACGGAGGCGCTGGCGCCCTCGAAGGCCGTCAGGGACTTGATGAGCTCGCGCAGACGCTGCCCCACCACCAGCGCGCCGGAGCGCGGCGTGTGCGGCAGGAAGACGACGAAGCGGCTGTCCGCGAAGGGCACGGCGACGTCGATATCGCGCACGCCCGACACGAGCAGGCCCAGGGCCTCGGCGAGCGCGAGCTTCCGCGCGGCGGGGGCCAGGGGCGCCGCTTTCTCCGCGAACTTGTCGATGTCCACCAACAGCACGGCGATGGGGTAGCGGTAGCGCCGGCTGCGCTTCACCTCCATCAACATCAGCCGCTTGAGGAACTCGAAGTCCGGAGAGGCGCCGATCGCCGCCAGGTCGGACCGGCTGATGCGGCTGCCGCCCGGAACAGGCGTGGGCGCCAGCGCGGGGAAGGCGCCGGAGTGCCGGGCCCCCACCGAGGGAGGCGGAGCACTGGCCGCTGGCGTCGCGGTGGAGGCGTCAGGCACGCGCGTGGATGCGGCGCCAGAGTCCGCGGGATTCGTCGCCGAGGCAGCCGCGGCCTCGGGCGGTGACGCCGGCGCGGACGACGCCGGTCGCTCGTCCCCCGCTGGAGCGACCGCGTCCGCGGACCGCGGCGCTGAACCCGTCGTCGCTTCAGGCAGGCGCGTCGACTCGGGCGACGTCTCGGCACCGACTCCTGGCGCGGCGACGGCCTCCGTGGCCACGGGCCTGTCCTCGGACGCCTGCCCGGCGTCACCCGGCTCGTCGTCCGCGGGCTCCGCGTGGAGCAGCGGTAGGTCGTCTTCCTCGACAGCCTGCGACTCCGCAGCGGCCGAAGCAGGCGCCGCGCCCACATCCGGGGCCGTACTGCCCGCCCCGGAGGACGGCGACGTGATGGGCTCTTCGTCCAGCTCGGGTGGCAGTGACGCGGTCTCCGCGCCGCGACCCTCGGGCAACGGAGCATCCGCCTCGGGCGGAGGTGACACCACCAGCGCCTGCGCGCTCTCGGCTTCCGGGGCCTCCTCGGCGAGCGGCGGCGGAGGGGGCACGCCCCGCGCCTCCGCGCGCTCGACGGGCACCCCCACGTCGTCGAGCGGCGGCGGTGGCGGAACCATCCGCCCGCCCAACGCGCCCGGCAGCGGCGGAGGTCCGCCCTCGTGAGAGGCCCCAGCGAACGGAGGGGGCGGCGGCGGTGTGCCCACGAAAGCCACCCGCCGCAGCGCCTCCTCGCGCTGGACGAGCAGGGACACACACGTCAGCACCGTGGGGCGCTTCAGCGGCCCCACCAGGCACCCGTCCGCGCCCGCCTGGGCGGCACGCGTGTCCGCCTGCTCCTCCTCCGGCGGGTACAGCAGCAACACCGGCGCGGCGAGGCCTTCGGCCCGCACACTCCTGCACAGCGCCTCACCGTCCAGGGCGCCCGTTCCGGACGCCAGCAGGACGGTGGGCGTGCGTTCCCGCACCGCGCGCAGCGCCTCGTCGACGCTGCCCACCCAGGACACTTCGTGACCGGCGGCCTCCAGGTAGCGGCGCAGAGCGCCCGCCACCGGTGCGGAGGGCTCGGCGAGGACAATGGAGGACCTCAAACCTCCATGACCTCCTTCTCCTTCTTCTTCACGATTTCATCCACCTGCGTGATGCCCGCGTCGGTCTGCTTCTGCACGACCTCGGTGACGCGCTTGTGGTCGTCCTCGGTGATCTTCTTGTCCTTCAGCTGCGTCTTCAGCGCCTCGTTCGCGTCGCGGCGGAGGTTGCGGATGGCGACCTTGAACTCCTCGCCCTTGTTCTTCACCTGCTTGGCGATGTCCTTGCGGCGCTCCTCGGTGAGCGGCGGGAAGGGCAGGCGAATCATCTCGCCGTCGTTCATCGGGTTGATGCCCAGGTTCGCCTCGCGCAGCGCCTTCTCGATGTCCTTGAGGACGCTCTTCTCCCACGGCTTGATGGTGATGAGCCGGGGCTCGGGCGCGTTCACGCTGGCCACGCCTGACAGCGGCGTCGGCGTGCCGTAGTAGTCCACCCGGACGCCATCCAGGATGGCGATGCTGGCGCGGCCCGTGCGGACCTTCGTCAGGTCCGTGCGCAGGCCCTCGAGCGACTTGTCGATACGGCCCTTCAGTTCGGCGACGACGTCTCCACTCATTGCGTTCTCTCCTTGAGTGCTTGCCGGTGGGTCGGGGCTCAGGCCCAGACCGTCTCGTTGCCACCCACCAACGTACCAATGTCCCCGCCATCCAGCACCGCGCGGCGGATGTTGCCCCGCTGCGTCAGGTCGAACACGATGAGGGGCAGCTTGTTGTCCATGCACAGCGAGATGGCCGTGGAGTCCATGACGTTGAGATTCTGCTTCAACACGTCCATGTACGTCAGCGACCGGTAACGTCGCGCGGTGGGGTCCTTCTTCGGGTCCGCGTTGTACACCCCGTCCACCTTGGTCGCCTTCAGGATGACCTGCGCGTTGATTTCCATGGCGCGCAGCGAGGCGGCGGTGTCGGTGGTGAAGTACGGGTTGCCGGTGCCCGCCGCGAAAATCACCACGCGGCCCTTCTCCAGGTGGCGCACCGCGCGCCGGCGGATGTACGGCTCCGCGATCTGCTCCATCTTGATGGCGGACAGCACGCGCGTGTGCAGGCCCTTCTTCTCCAGCGCGTCCTGCATGGCCATGGAGTTGATGCAGGTGGCCAGCATGCCCATGTAGTCAGCGCTGGCGCGGTCCATGCCCTCCGTGGCGCCCGCGACGCCGCGGAAGATGTTGCCGCCGCCAATCACCAGGGCGACCTCCACGCCGGCCTGCGCCACCTCGATGACTTCCTCGGCGATGCCCATCAGCGTGGGCGGATGGATGCCGTACTTCCCCTCCCCCATCAGGGCCTCGCCCGAGAGCTTGAGGAGAATGCGCTTATACGGGAGCGGCTTCTTCGTGTCGGAGGACATGCGCCACCGCTTCTATCCCCCGCTCCGCGAGGGATCAACGCTGGAGTCGGTGGGCCCGCCCGACATCGTCCGCTGGCGGTCGCACGGGGAGGGGCCAATCAGACCCGCAAAAAGCGAGGGCCGCGTCGCCCGGACGCCCCGTGTGGGGTGATTCCGGTGCGCGCGGCCCTTGTCAGCCCTGCGTCCAGGCTCGCGGCCCCATGGGGACCGCGGAGGCCTTACGCCTGGCCCAGCGTCTTGGCGACTTCGGCGGCGAGGTCGTCCTTCTTCTTCTCGATGCCCTCACCCACCTCGTAGCGGACGAAGCGGCGCACGGAGACCTTCTCGCCAATCTTCGCGGCGCGCTCGGAGATCATCTCGCCGACCTTCTTCTTGTCGTCCTTCACCCAGAGCTGGTCCACGAGGCACACGCCCTCGTAGTACTTCTCCATCTTCCCGACGAGGATCTTCTCCAGCATCGCCTCAGGCTTGCCCTGCTGCTTGAGGATTTCCCGCTGGATGTCCTTCTCCTTGTCCAGGTTGTCCGTGGGGACCTCTTCACGACGGACGAACTTGGGGCTGGCCGCGGCGACCTGCATGGCCACGTCCTTCACCAGCTCCTGGAAGTCGGGGTTGCGAGCGACGAAGTCCGTCTCGCAGTTCACCTCGACGATGACGCCGATGCGGCCACCGTGAACGTAGGTGCCGATGACGCCCTCGGCGGCAACGCGGCCTTCCTTGCCAGCGGCCTTGGCGATGCCCTTCTTGCGCAGCCACTCCTCGGCCTTGGTGAAGTCGCCACCGGACTCGGCGAGCGCCTTCTTGCAGTCCATCATGCCCGCGTTGGTCCGCTCGCGGAGCTCCTTCACCATCTGGGCGCTAACTTCGGCCATCGTCGTCTCCTGCCTCCGCCACTCCAGGGCGCACTGCGCCGGGCGAAGCATTGCAAGTTCAAGGGGATACTGCGGCACCAGGGAAACAGAGGCGGCCGGGGAGCTGGCCCGAACAGGCGCCACCCGGCCGCTTCGGCACTGACGTGAGGAAGGGACGGCTACTCGGCCGCCGTCTCGCTCGCGGGAGCAGCGGCCTCGGGGGCCGCGGCCTCGGGAGCAGCGGCCTCGGGGGCAGCGGCGACAGGGGCCGCGGTCCTCATCTCAACGAGGGGGCCACGACGGTCGCCACCACGGTCACCACCCCGGTGGTCGCGACGGTCGTCGCGACGGTCACCACGGCGCGGGCCACGGCGGTCGTCGCGGCGGTCACCACGGTCATGGCCCTCGCGCTCCTCCTGCTCGTCGCGCTCGGCGGCGCCCGAGGCGCGGTAACGCGCGGCGCCCTCGATGCAGGACTCGGCGATCTTGGAGGTGAAGAGCTTGATGGAGCGAATGGCGTCGTCGTTGCCCGGGATGACGAAGTCGATGCCATCCGGATCGCAGTTGGTGTCCACCAGGCCGATGACCGGGATGCCCAGGCGGCTCGCCTCGTGGATGGCGATGTGCTCCTTCTTCGGGTCGATGACGAAGACGCAGCGAGGCAGCTTCGACATCTCCTTCACGCCGCCCAGGTTCTTCTCCAGCTTCTCGCGCTCACGCTCGAGCAGGGCGACTTCCTTCTTGGGGAGGCGCTCGAAGGTGCCGTCCTCGGACATCTTCTCCAGCGTCTTCAGGCGGTCGATGCCCTGCTTGATGGTCTTGAAGTTGGTCAGCGTGCCACCCAGCCAGCGGCTGGTGACGAAGTACTGACCGGCGCGCGCGGCCTCCTCGCGGACCACGTCCTGCGCCTGCTTCTTGGTGCCGACGAAGAGCACCGAGCCACCGCGCGCGGTGATGTCCGCCACGAAGCGGAACGCCGAGCGGGCCATCACGACCGTCTTCTGCAGGTCGATGATGTAGATGCCGTTGCGGGCGCCGAAGATGAACGGCTTCATCTTCGGGTTCCAGCGCTTCGTCTGGTGGCCGAAGTGAACACCGGCCTCCAGGAGCTGCCTCATCGTGATGCCACCGGCGGCGGCCATCGCCTGCTGCTGCGTCTGCGTGTCCTGCGTTTCCATGTGTCTCTCCGGTTGTTCCGCCACGCTCGAGAAACCTTCCGGCCGAAACGACCACGGGGGAGTCCCTCTCCGAAGAGAGGCGCTCACCCACGGAAGCACCGGCGACCGGCACGAACGTGTGAGTAGTGGGTACTGCCTGGGGTGGACGTCCCCCCGACCCCATACCTTGGGGCGGGGGGTCCTTAACAGAACCCCTCCGGGCCGCGCAAGCTTCGCCGCACCGCCCGTCTGGGCAGGGACGGCACCCGCCGCACCCCTGCCCTCCTCCCGTCCCAGCGAGGCCCTCTTACCCCGCCAGGACAGCACCGGCGCGGTGCCTCCCCAGGGGGTGGCGCCGCGCCGGCGTCCTGCACGGTGACCTGTCAGACAGCCCGCGTCCTAGACGCTGGCCTCCGAGGCGCCGTGGCACTTCTTGTACTTCCGGCCGCTGCCGCAGGGGCAGGGGTCGTTGCGGCCCACCGCCGGCTTGCTGGCCCCCGCCGGGCGAGCCGCCGCGGCCACCGAGCCCTCATCCAGCTTGCCGTCCGCCGTGGCGCGCCCCGCCACCGCCTTCTGCTGCTGCTGCGCGAGCTGGCGCTGGATGCGGGCGGCCTCCTCCGCCGCGCTGGAGGCGGAGCGGGGCTGCACGTGCATGAGCTGGGTGACGAACTGCGCCTTGATGGCGGAGAGCATCTGGATGAAGCCCTGGTAGCCCTCCTTCTTGTACTCCTGCTTCGGGTCCTTCTGGCCGTAGCCGCGCAGGCCGATGCCCTGGCGCAGGTGGTCCATGGCCAGCAGGTGGTCCTTCCAGAGCCGGTCGATGGTCGCCAGGTAGTTGTACTGGAGGAAGCGCATGAAGTTCTCGCCGAACTCCTCGTCGCGCGCCTGGAAGATCTTCTCCGCCGCCTTGTAGATGTGCTCCTGGAGCTCCTCGCGGTTGCCCACGCCCTCGAAGTTCATCTCGAGGTTGAAGGTCTCCTTCACGCCCTGCTGGAGCGCGGCGATGTCCCAGCCCTCCACGCCGCGGGTGGGCGCGTAGGTGTCGGTGAGGGACACGATGACGTCCTCCATCGAGTCCAGAATCAGCTCGCGGAAGTCCGCCCAGCTGATGGTCCGCTCGGAGCGCGTCTTGATGCGCGTCTTCGGATCCTCCTCGTACTCCACCAGCGGCACGCCCGCGCCCGCGGCCAGCACCTGGCGGCGCAGCTTGTAGATGGTGCGGCGCTGCTGGTTCATCACGTCGTCGTACTCGAGGAGGTTCTTGCGGATGTCGAAGTTGTGGCCTTCGACCCGCTTCTGGGCGCCCTCGATGGCACGTGACAGCCACACATGCTCGATGACCTCGCCCTCCTCCATGCCCAGCCGCTCCATCAGGCCCTGGATGCGCTCGGACCCGAAGATGCGCATCAGGTCGTCCTCCAGCGACAGGAAGAAGCGGCTGCCACCCGGGTCACCCTGGCGGCCGGCGCGGCCACGCAGCTGGTTGTCCACGCGGCGCGACTCGTGGCGCTCGGTGCCGATGATGAAGAGGCCGCCGGCGCCGTGGACCTCCTCGCGCTCCTTCTTCGTCTGCTCCTCGAGCTTCGCCTGGGTGTCGGCGAGCTTCTGCTGCCACGCCGCGAGCTCCGCCTCGTAGGCCGTCAGGTCCAGCGGCTGCCCGTCCGGGGCCGACGTGGGCGGCTCGGGCGGCGGGCCCATGGACGACTTGGCCAGGACCTCCGCGTTGCCGCCCAGGAGGATGTCCGTCCCGCGGCCGGCCATGTTGGTGGAGATGGTGACGGCGCCCTTGCGGCCGGCCTGCGCGACGATGTCCGCCTCGCGCTGGTGCTGCTTGGCGTTGAGGACGTTGTGGGGGATTCCGCGCTTCTTGAGGAAGCTGGCCACCACCTCGCTCTTGGCGATGGACACCGTGCCCACGAGCACCGGCTGCCCCGCCTTGTGCAGCTCCTCGATTTCCGCCGCCACCGCCTCGAACTTCTCGCGCTCCGTCTTGTACACCACGTCCTGCAGATCCTTGCGGATGGGCGGACGGTTGGTGGGGATGACGCGCACGTCGAGGTTGTAGATTTTGGCGAACTCCTCCGCCTCCGTGTCCGCCGTGCCCGTCATGCCGGCCAGCTTGGAGTACATGCGGAAGTAGTTCTGGAAGGAGACCGTCGCGAGCGTCTGGTTCTCGTTCTCGATCTTCACGCCTTCCTTGGCCTCGATGGCCTGGTGAAGGCCGTCGGACCAGCGGCGTCCCGGCATCTGGCGGCCGGTGAACTCGTCGACGATGACGACCTCGCCGTCCTTCACCACGTAGTCCTTGTCGCGCTTGTAGAGCGTGTGCGCGCGCAGGGCCTGGTCCACGTGGTGCAGCATCTCGATTTCGCCCGGGTCGTAGAGGTTGCCCACGCCCAGCCGCTTCTGGAGCTTCTCGATGCCGTCATCCGTGAGGGACACGGAGCGGTGCTTCTCGTCCAGGGTGTAGTCCTGGTCCGGCACCAGCCCGGGGATGACCTGGTCCACCCGGTAGTACTTGTCGGTGCTGTCCTCGGTGGGGCCGGAGATGATGAGCGGCGTGCGGGCCTCGTCGATGAGGATGGAGTCCACCTCGTCGACGATGGCGAAGTTCAGCTCGCGCTGGACGTAGTCCTGCAGGCGGAACTTCATGTTGTCGCGCAGGTAGTCGAAGCCGAACTCGTTGTTCTGCCCGTAGGTGATGTCCGAGCGGTACGACTCCTGCCGCTGCTTGTCGTTCAGCTCGTGCAGCACGCAGCCCGTCGTCATGCCCAGGAAGCGGTACACGCGGCCCATCCACTCCGCGTCGCGGCGGGCCAGGTAGTCGTTCACCGTGACGACGTGCACGCCCCGGCCGGACAGCGCGTTGAGGTAGGTGGGCAGCGTCGCCGTCAGCGTCTTGCCTTCACCGGTGCGCATCTCCGCGATGCAGCCCTCGTGGAGGAACATGCCGCCAATGAGCTGCACGTCGTAGTGACGCTGGCCGATGACGCGGCGCGCCGCCTCGCGGGTGATGGCAAAGGCCTCGAAGAGCAGGTCGTCCAGCGAACGGCCGTTCTGGATCTCCTGCCGCATGCGGTTCGTCTCGGAGACGAAGTCCTCGTCCTTGAGGGCCCGCATGCGGGTTTCCAGCTCATTGACCCGGGCGACCTTCGCGTGAGCCTTCTTGAGCTCACGCTCGTTCTTGGTCCCAATCAGTTTCTTCAGCGTCCATTCGATCATTCGGTCGGCTCTCTCGCCGGAGAATCCTCGAAGGACGGCGGCGAGTGAAGGGAAATCCCTGGAGGTGTAAGGGAGAAACGTATGGAAACCACGTGCGTCCGCCGAAACTTCCACTCGGCAGGCCGCCCACCACGCAGCGGCTCAGAGTAAAGCGGAACCCGGCCCACGCAATGTCCCCCACACGAAATCAACGCCGAGGCCCCTCCCGGCCTTCACGACGACCTCCCTCCCGCCACCCGGGGCGCCCCGGGTGGCGGGAGGGAGGTCGTCGTGAAGGC
>NZ_JABXEP010000530.1:0-390 GCF_013372605.1 Myxococcus sp. AM009 | reverse complement strand
CCTGGGCACTGGCCTGCGTTGCCCACAAGCCGCCTGCGCAGAAGAGACACAACACCATCCTGCCCACCGATTGACGGTTCAGTCGCATGAATCCCCCCCTTGGGGAACGGACACCCGACCGCCGGAGCAGCGGCCGGGAGTTTGGACGCCAGCCTTAGTTGGCGGCCTTGGCCGTGGCGATTGCCAGGCCGTTGTGCTGCAGGTTGCCCGCGCCAGCCGCGATGTTGACGCCGATGTTGCCCATCGCGTTCATCAGTGCAGTGCCGTTCAGCGATGCAACATTGGTCGGATCGCAACCATTCAGGCGCAGCGAGTTGTTGTCAGCCGACTGCTTGTTGTAGTCGGTGGCCTTGGCGATACGACCCGAGGTGTTGGTCGATGCAGCCATAC
>NZ_JABXEP010000529.1:0-392 GCF_013372605.1 Myxococcus sp. AM009 | reverse complement strand
AACGTCGTCACCGTGCCCTTGTCGGGCAGCTCGACAAACTCGGGGGTGGGTTTCCCGGTGGCCGGGTCGGCGCCATGCGGCGGGAAGTATACCTTGCCGGTCTTTCCGGTTCTGGCGCCCACGAGCTTGCCCTGGGCGATGGCGCGCAGATACGCACTCTCCTCGTGCGAGGCGGTGTGCTGAATTTCCAGCTGGATCGGCGTGACGATCATGGTGACCGGGTCCCGCGCATCCTCGGTCTTGTGAGCCGCCACCGGTTCTGCGGTCTCGCCGAGCGCAAAGCAGGCGATATCGGTGATGGCGCCCACCGGTTGGTCGGCCCAATGCGCGTGCACCCGGGCGCCGGTGTGGATGGCGGAAGGGCCGGCGGTTCCCACATCAACGGCGTGCAT
>NZ_JABXEP010000528.1:0-394 GCF_013372605.1 Myxococcus sp. AM009 | reverse complement strand
GGCGCGCGCCGTGTCGGCCAACCGCTTGAGCGGCTGGTTCACGCGTGACGTAATGAACGCCGCGCCCAGCACCGACAACACCAGCGCCGCCATCGACCACCACAGCCATTGCCAGCCAGGCACGTGCTCGAAACGGTCCGGGCTGATGGCGACCCAGTAGTCGTCGCCCTCGAACTGGAAGCTGACCCACACGCCCGGGATGTCATTGACGGCCGTGGCGATCACCGCGTCGGCACCGAGCCGGTTGCGAATTTCCTTTTGGACAAGCTGCGTCAGGTACGGGTTGGTGTGCGGCTCGCGATATTCGTCTTCCTTCTCGCGCGGGTAGACCTTGATGCCTTCGTTCTGCACGAGATCGAGCAGCAGGAAGCGGCGTCGTGACGGATCGGAATAC
>NZ_JABXEP010000527.1:0-395 GCF_013372605.1 Myxococcus sp. AM009 | reverse complement strand
CAACGCCTCCAACTCTTCCGCTGCGATACTGCCTCTCGCCACCGTCTCTCTCCCGGTCCGCTCCAATGGGCCGAGGACGGTACCGGGGGGCATCAGGGCCCTTCACGCACGTCTGCCGGAAGGACACGGAGGACTTCGCCACGCTGAAGGCCGTAACCGTCCGGTGGACGTCGTGCCGGGAGGCTTGATGGCGGACGAGGACCGTGCTCGGCGAGCGCCTCGACGAGCGAGAGCTGTTCAGTGACTGAGCTGGAGGGGCGAATCGGGAGGGTCGGCGGCGCGTCGCCGCTTCCACTCGTGGGGTAGCAGCTCACCGATGCGCGAGTTGGGGTGTGTCTGCACGCGCAGCAGGACGTCCGCGAGATACGTCTCGGGGTTGACGCCGTTGGCCTCGC
>NZ_JABXEP010000526.1:0-395 GCF_013372605.1 Myxococcus sp. AM009 | reverse complement strand
GCGCAAGCGTGGGGAACTCGGCAATCGGAAGCTATGCACAACGGGTTCACGCCGGAATCGCGACTCAATCTCGACTCATGCGCGACCCAAAAGCGCGTTTTGCGCTTCATTTCATTGACGATGTCAGCGGCACAGCGTTTCATGTCAACAAAGCAGCTCTTGCATGGAGACGCACGTGCCACACGAAGACAACGCGGCCCCGATGTACCGAAGCGGAACCGCCGCCCGCATGGCCAAAATGCCTGTATCCACCCTGCGTGTGTGGGAGCAGCGCTATGGCGTGATTTCGCCGGCCAAATCGGAGTCCGGCCAACGGTTGTATTCCAGCGAGGACGTCCGGCGCCTCGCGCTGCTGCGTGCACTCGTCAACCAGGGGCACGCAATTGGTGCAATTG
>NZ_JABXEP010000525.1:0-395 GCF_013372605.1 Myxococcus sp. AM009 | reverse complement strand
CGATGGGCTCGGGCGATGGCAACGCCTCCGGCCCCCCATTGCCGCGCCGCTGGAACAGCGAGAAGGTTTCGTTGGTGTCGCCCGGACGGCTGCCGCGCCAGACCATTTCCCAATTGTCGCCGTGCGGGCGGCGTCGGGCGTGTTCCGGGCGTTTTTCGAGCACCAGTATCAGGTCGCAGGTGCGCGCGATCGGGTTGGGGCGGTGATCGTCGCCGGCGCCGCTGTGGCCCAGCAGCCATTTGACGGGGCGCACGCCGGTTTCGTAGTGCATCAACGCGCGCTCGCTTTCGCCCATGCCGCGTGTGGCCACGCAGATCTGCGCGGATTGGAGCACCGGCTTGATCGCCTGGAACAGCGGTCGGTAGCTGCGGGCGTCGTCCACCCACGGCATCAGC
>NZ_JABXEP010000524.1:0-396 GCF_013372605.1 Myxococcus sp. AM009 | reverse complement strand
GGGTAACGAATCTCCAGAGGATGCGGCGATCTATCACCGCCTGATGGTCCACGACCGCAATTTGTCCTGGATGCCGCGCTTGCGCCAAGCCCTCGACGCCGGCGGCGCGGTGGTCGCGGTTGGTGCTGCTCACCTGCCAGGGTCCGACGGACTCATCGCACTCTTGCGAGCGGACGGCTACCAAGTCAACGACATTCTGCTGCCGAATGACACAGCAATGGAGATGCAAGCACCATGATGGATGATGCAATGCATCGCGCTCAAGATGTCGTCTATGGCCAAGACCAAGCCGCGCAGATGCGAAAGGCACCGGGCCTTGCGCGCATCCGCGCGGCAGCATCTGACTCCAGTTGCACGGTATTGGACCAGTCGGTCTGGAAGCGCACTGAGCTGGGC
>NZ_JABXEP010000523.1:0-396 GCF_013372605.1 Myxococcus sp. AM009 | reverse complement strand
GTCCTGAGGGTCGGTGGGGAAGTTGTGCTCGACGAGCCAGTCGAAGACGGCATCCGCGACCTCGGGGTTGTCCTGGGCGTCGGGGTGCTCTTCCTTGTACTGCTGGATGAAGGCATCCGTGCCGCTGGGCAGGCCCGTAGCCTGGCCACCCATCTGGGCCAGCTTGTCCTGGGACTGGCGGTATTTGTCGGTGTTGTGCCGCTGCTCCATGGCGAACTGCCCCGGGGTCATTCCTGAGACGGCTGCGGCCATCCTGTTGGTCGTCGAGCGGGTGTTCGTCAGAGCAGAGGAGTCGACGTCCTGGGCGAAGTTGCGTCCCATGCTGATGTTGCGCGACTGGATGTCGCCAGAGATGCTGGCGGCGGATCCACCAGCGCCAGATCGACGGACCGACTC
>NZ_JABXEP010000522.1:0-396 GCF_013372605.1 Myxococcus sp. AM009 | reverse complement strand
CTATAATAATGAGGGGGCTGGAGAACTTGATGCAACCTTAGAGATGAACCGTTTCCCACTGAATTACGTCAATGGCTTCGTTCCTGACCAAATTGTAGGACTCGATGGAGTAGGAGAAGGAACCTTAACAGTAAAGGGTCCACTTAAGAACTTGGACTTCAATGGTGAGATTTATCTTGATTCAACTTATTTGGTGAGTGTACCTTACGGCATAAGGATGCGCTTTGCGGATGATCCTGTTCAAATACACAATAGCCATATTCAGTTTGAGAACTTCGAACTCTTTGCAAGTAATGGTTCACCACTCGACATATCGGGCTACTTAGACTTCTCTAATCTTAATAAGATGCAGCTTGATGCACAACTGAGGGCTAAGGACTTCCAAATCATTAATGC
>NZ_JABXEP010000054.1:0-49308 GCF_013372605.1 Myxococcus sp. AM009 | reverse complement strand
GGCGGGCTCGGGGGCCACGGTGGCCTTGGCGGCGCGCGTGTCCTTTGACGTGTTCAACGGCTGCGTCCGCTTGCACCCGTCGCGGTACACGGCGATGGCCTTGAGGCCGCGCTTCCACGCCTCCAGGTAGGCCTTCTCGATGTCCTCCACCGTCGCGTCCGACGGCATGTTCACCGTCTTGGAGATGGCGCCGGAGAGGAACGGCTGGCAGGCCTCCATCATCTGGATGTGGCCCATCCAGTGGATGCTGCGCTCGCCCTGGGCCGGCTTGAAGGCACAGTCGAACACCGGCAGATGCTCGGGCTTCAGGTGCGGCGCGCCCTCGATGGTGTCCTGCTTGTCCAGGTAGCTGATGATGTCCTGGGCCTGCGTCTGCGGGTAGCCCAGCTTCTCCAGCGCCAGCGGCACCGTCTGGTTGACGATCTTCAGCATGCCGCCGCCCACCAGCTTCTTGTACTTGATGAGCGCGATGTCCGGCTCGATGCCGGTGGTGTCGCAGTCCATCATGAAGCCAATGGTCCCCGTGGGGGCCAGCACCGTCACCTGGCTGTTGCGGAAGCCGTGCGCCTCCCCCTGCGCGAGCGCGCGGTCCCACGCGTCCTTCTGCGCGGCGAACAGGCCCTGGCTCACACCCTCCGGCGCGATGTGGTACGCGGCCTTGCGGTGCTTGCGGATGACGCCCAGCATCGGCTCCGCGTTCTTCGCGTAGCCAGCGAAGGGGCCCTGCTTCTCCGCCAGGCGGGCGCTCATCGCGTAGGCCTCGCCGCACATCAGCGAGGTGATGGCGCCCGCATAGTTGCGGCCCGCGGGCGAGTCATACGGCAGGCCCGACGCCATCAGCAGCGCGCCCAGGTTGGCGTAGCCCAGGCCCAGCGGCCGGTAGTCGTGGCTGTTCTTCTCGATGCGCTCGGTGGGGTAGCGCGAGTTGCCGACGATGATCTCCTGCGCCATCAGCAGGATGTCGACCGCGTGGCGGAACGCCGTCACGTCGAAGTCGCCGTCGATGGTGCGGAAGTGCATCAGGTTCAGGGACGCCAGGTTGCAGGCCGAGTCGTCCAGGAACATGTACTCCGAGCACGGATTGGACGCGTTGATGCGCGCCGTCGTCGAACACGTGTGCCAGCTGTTCACCGTGGTGTCGAACTGCATGCCCGGGTCACCGCACAGGTGCGCGGCCTCGGAGAGCTCCCGGAACAGCTCGCGCGCCTGGTAGGTGTCCACCGGCTGGCCGTCGCGCACCGACCGCGTCGTCCAGGTGGCGTCATCCACCACCGCCTTCATGAACGCGTCGGTGACGCGCACCGAGTTGTTCGAGTTCTGGAAGAACACCGACGAGTACGCCTCGCCGTTGAAGGACGCGTCGTAGCCGGCCTCGATGAGCGCCCAGGCCTTCTTCTCCTCGGCCGACTTGCAGCGGATGAACTCGAGGATGTCCGGGTGCTCGGCGTTGAGGATGACCATCTTCGCCGCGCGGCGCGTCTTGCCGCCGCTCTTGATGACGCCGGCGAAGGCGTCGAAGCCGCGCATGAAGGACACCGGGCCGGACGCGGTGCCGCCGCCCGCCAACAGCTCCTTGCTGCCGCGGATGGTGGACAGGTTGCTGCCCGTGCCGCTGCCGTACTTGAAGAGCATGCCCTCCGTGCGCGCCAGCGTGAGGATGGAGTCCATGTTGTCCTCCACGCTGTTGATGAAACACGCGGAGCACTGGGGCTGCGCCTCCACGCCGACGTTGAACCACACGGGCGAGTTGAAGGACGCCTTCTGGCGCAGCAGCAGGTGGGTCAGCTCCGCGTGGAAGGCCTCGCGGTCCGCGTCCCGCGTGAAGTAGCCACCTTCCACACCCCAGCGGGTGAGGGTGTCCACCACCCGCGCCACCAGCTTGCGCACGCTCGTCTCACGCTCCGGCGCGCCCGGCGTGCCGCGGAAGTACTTCGACGCCACGACGTTCGTCGCCAGCATCGACCAGGACTTCGGCACCTCGATGTCCTTCTGCTCGAAGACGGCCTTGCCATCCTCGCCGGTGATGCTGGCGCTGCGGTATTCCCACGCCAGCTCATCCGCGGGGTCCACGCCCGGCGTCGTGAAGAAGCGCTCCACCGTCAATCCCGTCGCCGCCACGCGCGCCTTCCGCCCGCCGCGCCGCTCCTTCCCGTTCACCGTGGACTTCGAGCTCAGCTCTTTATCCATGTCGCCACCCTCCACGAATTCACTGTGAGTTCTGATGCAAAATTTTGCAAAACGCTAACGTCGCGAGATCCCAATGGATCCGATGGATCAGCCCGGAGCGAAGCGCGGGTGACCTCGGAGTGGATTCGCGACGACGAAGCAGGGGCGCGCCCGGCCCCTCGGCTGTGCTTGGGGGGTGCCCGCCAGACTGCCGGACGAGGCCATGGATAGACCCCTGTAGCACCTCCGTCAAAGAATCTATCGGTACAACAAATGGTAGTCGTCAAAGTCATGCCCACCACAAATTGTGTGTAGTCGCGAAGTGGGCGCCCGGTGTCTGCCTGCCTGCCCTGCTGCTACTGCGTTCAGCGAGGGAGCCCGATCTAGAGGGCCGCGCCTGCCCTGGCAACACATGCTTTGCAGTGCCTGAGTCCAGATGGCGAGCCATGTAGCGTCACTTCAAGCCAAGCAAGCGTGATCACTGGGAGACGTTTGCTGTGAGTCTGTGCACGACTCGGGCGGGTGCAACCGTGCTGATCCGCTACGGACGGTGGAACCGCCCGGGGCGCGGTCCATTGGTGAACGAGGCCGTCGATTTTGGCCTGGACGCGCGTTAGGAGGCGGACATGGCTCCTCCCTACCAGCGCCACGTCTTCGTCTGTACCAACCGTCGCCCGGACGGAAATCCCAAGGGGTGTTGCGCCTCCAAGGGGGCGGAGGAGGTCCGCGCCGCCTTCAAGGCGGAGCTCGACAAGCGCGGCCTCAAGGGGCGCATGCGCGCCAACGCGGCGGGGTGCCTGGACACGTGCAGCTTCGGTGTCGCCGTCGTCGTCTACCCGGAAGGCACCTGGTACGGCGGCGTGAAGGTGGAGGACGTGAAGGACATCGTCGAGCAGCACCTGATGGAAGGCCGCCCCGTGGAGCGGCTGCTGATGCCCTTCTCTCGCAAGGCCCCGCCTCCGGGCTGAAGCGCGCTTATCGGTATTAACCCGAAATAATCGACGCCTGCCTCTGACTGCGTGAACCCGCAGACGAGCCGCGCGGAACCGACGTTGGGGAGCCTGGGGCAGGCCTGCTCCGGACCTGGGCCCGGCGTATGTCCAGCGCGGCGAGGAGCACATGCATGCGTCGCAGTTGGTGGGCCTCTGGCCTGATCGTCACCGCCTTGTCCATGGCTGGCTGTGATTCCGAAGTCCCGTCGTCCCACGTCCCGGACATGACGGCGTTCCAGGATGCGGCGCTGGCCGCGGAGTGGGCCGTGGGGGTCGCGTACTCCGTGGGGACGCGCGTCACCTATCAGGGGCGCCTCTATGAGTGCCGGCAGGCGCACACGTCCCAGGCGGACTGGACACCGGTGGCGGTGGCCGCGCTGTGGTTGGACCTGGGGCCCGCGGGCGGTGGTGAGCCAGATGCGGGCAGCGGTGGGACGGACGCGGGCACCGGCGGGGATGTCACCGCGCCCACCGTGGGCTTGAGCGCCAGCGCCACGCGCATCAGCGCCGCGGGGCCGTTGAGCCTGACGGCCACGGCGACGGACGACGTGGGCGTGACGCGTGTGGAGCTCCTGGAGAACGGCGCCGTCGTCGCCACCGGCTCACAGTTCAGCCGGGCCTTCAGCGGCTGGGAGCAGAACGGCACGTATGTCTACGCGGTGCGCGCCTACGACGCCGCGGGCAACGTGGGGACCACCACGCTCACCGTCGTCGTGGAGATTCCGGGCGGGCCGCCGCCGGGAGGAAAGCGCATCGTCGGCTACTTCACCGCGTGGGGCATCTACGCGCGCAACTACCACGTGTCCAACGTGCAGCCGTCCAAGCTCACGCACATCAACTACGCGTTCTCCAACATCTCCGGGGACGGGCGCTGCGTCCTCGGCGATCCGTTCGCGGACATCGACAAGGGCGGCGGCTGGCAGGGGGAGTGGAACCCCGGCCAGCTGCGCGGCAACTTCCGCGCGTTCAAGGAGCTGAAGCGGCAGCACCCGCACCTGAAGCTGCTCATCTCCGTGGGCGGCTGGTCCTGGTCCACGCACTTCTCCACCGTGGCGTCCTCTCCGGCCTCGCGCGCGGCCTTCGTGAAGTCCTGCGTGGACCTCTACATCCGCGGCCAGTACCCCGGCGTGGACCCCGTCAACGGCGAGGGCGTGTTCGACGGCATCGACATCGACTGGGAGTACCCCGTGGGAGGTGGTCTGCCGGGCAACAGCAACAGCCCCGCGGACAAGCAGAACTACACGCTGCTGATGCAGGAGTTCCGCGCCCAGCTCAACGCCGTCACCACGCAGACGGGCAAGCCGTACCTGCTCACCATCGCCACGGGCGCCTCGCCGGACCTGCTGGAGAACAAGCAGGAGACGAAGAGGCTGTCCGACGTGCTCGATTGGATCAACGTGATGTCCTACGACTACCACGGTGCCTTCGAGAGCACGGTGAACTTCCACTCGGCGCTCAATCGCGTCACGGGTGACCCGGGCGCGGCCACGGGCTTCTACACGGATGGCTCGGTGGCGAAGATGCTGGCGCTGGGCGTGCCGCCCGCGAAGATTGTCGTCGGCGTGCCCTTCTACGGCCGGGGCTGGGGCGGCGTGCCCAACGTGAACAACGGCCTGTTCCAGAGCGGCGTGCCCACGCGCGGCACCTGGGATGACGGCTCGTCGGGCCTGACGGGCGTGTTCGACTTCAAGGACATCAAAGCCAACTACGAGCGCGCCGGTTCCGGTTACACGAAGTTCTTCCATCCGGAGGCGAAGCAGGCCTACGTCTACAGTCCGTCCACGGGCATCTGGATTGGGTATGACGACGTGCAGAGCATGAACGCCAAGGCGGACTACATCCTGGACAAGAACCTGGGCGGAGCGATGTTCTGGGAGTTGAGCGGTGATGACGGCTCGCTGCTCGATGCGCTGGCGCGGAAGCTGCGCTGAGCATCTGACAGACATTGTGAGCGTGTCGTGAAGCCATACGCCGGGGGACTTCTGTTCCCCGGCGTATGGCGTTAGGGTTTGCCGCATGTCCTTCGCGGCGGCCCTCCTGCTGGTGGCGCTCTCCAGCTCTTCCGTGGCCGCCGAGCCGTGGACCGCCGTCGTCCGGGTGGCGTCCGACGAGGACACCGCCTTGCTCGGGCGGGTGCGGGGGCAGAGCAGCGACCTGCCCGTGCGGCTCGAGGTCTCTTCCGGCGCGCCGCTCGGGGGATTTCGCGAGGGCCCATGGCTGGCGGCGGAGCGGCTGGCCGGACGCCACCAGGCCCGCGCCGTCCTCTGGTTCGTGCGAGAGGGCAGCGACGTTCGCGTCCAGGTGGCCGAGTTCGACAGCCGGCGTCTGTTCACCCGGGCCGCGCGGTTGGGACAGTCGCCAGGCTCGCTGGAGTGGTCCACGGGGGCGGAGGCGCTGGCGCTGGCCGCGCGCTCCGCGCTGCGCGCGGTGGAGGCCGGTGCGCCGCTCGGTGTCGTGGTGGAAGTCGCGCCGCGCCAGGCCTCGAGCGGCGAGGAGGGCGTGGCGCCACCTCGGGAGGACCTGGGGCTGGCTTCGGCCGAGGCGCACCCAGCGCGCCCGCTGTGGCTCACGTTGGGGGGCCATGCCGCGCTGGATGGATACACGCGCATGGGGCACCAGGGGCTGGTGGTAGGCGTTGGCGTGCAGCCGGGCCGGTGGCGGCTGCGCGCGCAAGTCCTGGCCAGTGTGCCGGCCCGGCTTCGCGATGCCCGCACGGAGGTGACGTTGGGGCAGCACGCGGCGTCGGTGTGGGCGGGGCTTCCCTGGGCGGCGGCGGCGCGACTGGAGGTGGAGGCCGGGCTCGGCCTGGGGGCGGTGGTCTTCACGCGCCGGACGCAAGCGCTGACGGAGGAGGTGGAGGCGGCGCCCCCGGGCACGATGCTGGCCCTGCTCATGGGCCCCGAGCTTCGCGCGCGGTGGCGGATGGGGGCGCGTGTCGGCCTGGAGGCGAGCCTGGCCGCGGAGGTCCTCCTGGGGCGGCCCGAGCTTCGCTACGCCATCGACGGGAACTTCGTATCTCGCGGTGCGGGCTGGTCCGTCCGCCCTCGGCTGGGGCTGGTGATGGTGGTTTTTCTGTGAGCGCGGATGACCCGAATGGCCCGGTGCCGTCCTCCATGGCGGCAATGAGGAGCTCGGGCTCACACGCAGCGGACCCACGTCGTGCGGCGGTAGACCCTCGCATCCAGGCGGCCATTCAGGGCGAGCGCGAGGCAACCGGGGCGTTGTTGTTGGAGGTGCTCCCCCGGGTTCGCAACCTCGTGCGCTACCTGGTGCGAGGGGATGGGGACGTGGAGGACATCGCCCAGGAGGCGCTCATCGCCCTGGTGCGAGGGTTGCCGTCCTACCGCGCCGAGGGCCGCTTCCAGTCCTGGGCGGACCGGGTCGTTGCGCGGACGACGTTCGCATGGCTGAAGCGCTCCCGAGGCCGGGAGGCCCAGCACGCGGATGCTCCGGTGGAGCTGGTCGCGGTTCCCTCCGAGGAGGCGCTGCCGGACGAGTATGTTCATCGCCGGCACATGGTGACACTCCTGGACCGGCTTTCAGATGAGCAGCGGCATGCACTGGTGTTGCATCACGTGCTGGAGTTGAGCGTGCCGGAGATTTCGACGGAGCTGGGTATTCCCTTCGAGACGGTGCGCAGCCGGCTCCGCTTGGGGCGGGCGGCGCTGCGCTCGCTGGCGTCCGCGGAGGGTGACGGAGGGGAGGAGCGGGGATGAGTGACTTCAGGGACGAGGCAGATGACGCCCTGAACGCGCGGGTCCTGCCGTTGGACGAAGGCGCGGGGCCGGCCCGGCGCATCTCCCGGGAGCGGTCCGCGCAGATGGTGCTGGCCGCGCTGGAGGCAGGTGCGTTGGTGTCACGGCCCGCGCCCCGGCCACGCGGCAAGCGGCCTCCCGTGTGGTTGATGACAGGCGCGCTCCTCGTCGCGGGCGCCGCGGCCGCGGCGGTCTGGAGCTTCACACGCTCGGGCCGGGCGTCGACGTCGCAGCTTGAAGCGCCTGCGCTGGCAGGGCCCCCGGGGTTGAACACGGAGTCACGACGGAGCGGCGGCGCGGTGGTGGACGCGGCACCCTCGCGGCAGGACGCCGTGTCCGAAGTGGCTCCGCCCGAAGCGCCGGTGGTGCCTGCCGCGCCCATCGCTGCCGCCACGGTCGCATCCCAGCCGGTGCGTCCGCGAGCGCCAGCGGCCACCGTGAAGCCGGCTGCTCCGGAGGACCTCTTGCTCAAGGCCAATGGGCTCCGCTCGGAGGGGCGGTGGGCGGAGGCCGAGGCGCTCTACTTGCGCGTCATCCGCGCCGAGCCCGCGTCGCTCGCGTCCTATGTCGCGCGCGTCGCCTCGGGCTCGCTTCGACTGGAGCACCTGGGGGACGCGCGAGGCGCCCTGCATCAGTTCAAGGCGGCGCTTCACGTCCAGCCGCGCGGTGTGCTCGACCAGGAAGCGCAGCACGGCATCGCCGAAGCGCACCGTGTGCTCGGCGACCGGGACGCGGAGCGCGGCGCGCTGGAGTCCTTTCTCTCCAGCCATCCGGATTCGCCGCTCGTGCCCTCGGCCCGTGCGCGCGTTCGGGAGCTCACCGCGCCATGAACCGGCGATGGACGTTGGCTGTGCTGTTGGCGGCCTCGATGGGAAGCTGCACGCGGGGAGACCTGGTGGCCACGGTCCAGTCGCCGGACGCAGGCCCGGTGGGCTCCTCCGCGGATGCTGGTGGGCCGCCCGACGACTGGGAGGCCTACTGCGCGGGGCGCGGACCTCCTGTCGTCGTGGGGGATGCCGATACCGATTCGCAGGTGTGCAGTGGACGTCTGGCGGAACGAACCTTCCGTCACGCGCTGTGCACCTGTGAGGGGCTCGCCCTGGGCGCGTCCTTCGAAACGGATGCCTTTCGCGGCACCGTAGGGACGTATCAGCCAGGAGGCGCGGGGGGCGACGTCGGGGTGAATGGCGCGCTGTCGGCCAATGACGCGGTATCGGTGGGCGGCTCGCTGAGGATTGGCGGTGCGGGAGGAGCCCGGCTCGGGCAGACGTTCCGCGTGGGCGAGGCGTTGCACTGCGGGGGGCCGCTTACCGGCAACCCAGCCTCGGCCACCGTAGTGGGGGACGCCCGCGTACTCGGTGACGTCGCGTTGCCCGCCTTCAGCGTCGGCGGCGTGCTCACGGTTCCAGCGGGCCATGTGCTGGGGCCGGTGGACGCGGCCGAGGTCCGCCGCGAGCCCGTGGACCCAGTCATCCCCTGTGCGTGTGACGCGGCGTCCCAGGTGGATGTCTCCGGGCTCATCGCACGGCACGTGCTCGACAATGACAACGCGGCCATCGGCCTCGACGCCACGGCGCTGGAGGACATCGAAGGTGAACGTGCGCTGGAGTTGCCGTGTGGCCGCTTCCACCTGACGCGCATGACCGGGACGGGCCGCGCCACGCTCACGATTCGCGCGCGCACGGCGCTCTTCGTGGAGGGCGTCGTCGACCTGGGTGGAGGCCTGTCGGTGGACGTCCAGGCGCCCGGAGCGCTGGACCTGTTCCTTGGAGGCTCCGTCGCGGTGGCGGGACCGCTCACGCTGGGGTCCACCGCCACGCCTTCACGCGTGCGCGTGTACGTCGCGGGCTCGAACGTGCTGGCGCTGTCCGCGGGCAGCACCCTGGCGGGCAATCTCTATGCGCCCCGTGCCGCACTCAGCCTGAGCGGGGGCGCGGAGGTCTTCGGTTCCGTCTTCGTCCGTCACGTCGAGGCTTCCGGACCGCTCCGCCTGCACTACGACGCGGACATCCGCGATGCGGGCGCCGAGTGCACGGACGATTGAGACACACGCCACCGGCCCCGCGTCTCCGTGCCGGGCCGCCGTCGGTTGTTCGAAGGCCCTGAGCCCCGGAGTCCGGCGTCGCGCGCCCAGGGGCGGCGGCTCGATGCTCCTGTCCACCGCCTTATCCGGACTGCGCCCCACGGGGGGCTGGTGACGTGCGTGCAGGTCCCCAGCTTTGCGCCGCTGTTCGCGAAGGGGAGGCTGCACATGAGGCGGGAAGTGAAGGCCGGCATCGCTGGGCTGCTGTTCGGGGCCGTGGTGGCTGGCTGCGGGGTGGCGCCGGAACAGGAAGCGCAGGTCGGAGTGGAGGACATGACGGCGGAGGTGTCCGCGAGCACCGAGGCTGAGCTCGATGCACCTCGTGGCTACCCCGCGCCAGCCGCGGTGGCGCGCTTCGGCCCGGCGGTCGCGTACGGTGGCGGAAAGTACTTCGCCGTCTGGACCGACGTGCGGACCGGCGGCATCTACGGCACCCGGGTGAAGCCCGATGGCACCGTGCTCGACACCGAGGGTATCCGCATCAACATCAGCGAGGATGATGGCGTGCGGCCGGCCATCGCCTTCAACGGGAAGTACTTCTTCGTCGTCTGGGAGTCCCGGGACGGTGTCGACGGCGTGCGCGTGAAGCCGGATGGCACCGTGGTGGGCCCCGTGTTCCGCGCCATCCAGACGGATGAGTCCTTCGGTCCGGCGCGAGTCGCCTGCTCTCCGAAAATCTGCCTGGTGACGTACACCATCTCCGGTGACGACGAGACAGTCATCTTCTTCACGCGGGTGACGAAAGACGGCGTCGTCCTCCCAACGGCGGACCGGACGCTCAGCGGCTTCCCTTTCAACTTCGCGGAGGAGGCGTCGTCGACCTGGAACAACAGCAAGAAGGAGTTCCTGGTCGTCTGGTCCGACGACCACGGCGAGGGCCCGGAGAACGCGGACATCTACGGCAACAGGGTGAAGGAGGACGGCACCATCCTGGACGGCGACGGCTTCCCCATCTCCTCGGCGGCGGGCGCCCAGACGACGCCCGACGTGGAGTGGACGGGCAAGAGCTATCAGGTGGTCTGGTCCGATGACCGGAATGGGAACCCGGATATCTACGGGGCGCGCGTGAATCGGAAGGGCATCGTGAAGGACCCCTCCGGCATCCCCATCTCCACCGCCGCGGGCGCGCAGACCGCACCGCGCATCGCCCACCACAATGACAAGTCCCTGGTCGTCTGGGACGACACGCGCGACGGTCCGCACAGCGTGTGGGGGGCGCGGTGGGACGAGGAGGGTGACGTGTGGGACGGCTCGGGCTTCGCCATCTCCTACGATGAGCTGCCTGAGCAGTACCTGCCGGACGTCGCCTACGGGGCTGACAGGTTCTTCACCGCCTACGCCGCCCAATTCATCTACGACCCCCCCGAGCCGCACTACATCCTGGGCACGCGGGTGACGCACCAGGCGCAGGTGAAGGACGTTCCCCCCCTGACGCTCACGCGCTGAGGGGAGCGGACGCGCCAGGGGCCGGCCACCACGCGGACCGCTGCCTTCAGGCCGCGTGCTTGCGCGGCGCGCCTCGGGGACCCAGGCCGGCGCATCCACGCCGGCCTGGGCCGCGCGCGGGCTCACGGGTTCAGGCCAAGCTCGCGGTTCTCCAGGGATGTCAGCCGAGCGGAGTCGTACAGGCCCCGGAGGACGGGGTTGAAGATGCTCTCTCCGAAGAGCTGGTGGAACGGAATGGCATCCTGCGGATCATCCGGATTCTCCTTGAGCGCCTCCGTCACCCAGTCCTGGATCTGGTCGATGGTGAGGTCCTGCAGCGTGCCCAGTCCCGGGATGCTCGAGGAGGGGAGCAGGTCCTTGAGCTTGAAGAGCAGCCCCGTCATTCCCTCGACGGCCTCGTTGCGCTTGTTCAGCTCCTCGACGGAGAGGAGGAAGCCACCCTCGATGGCGCCCACCAGGCTGCCCATGGACCGCGCCAGGCGCTGCGCATCCTGGGATGGCGGATTGGTGCGCGCCTCCGCCTCCAACTGCGTCTGCATGTCACCCAGCTTCGAGGTGATGAACGCGTGGAGTTCTTCCTGGCCCTCGAAGGAGGGCTCGGTGAAGAGCGTCCGGGTGAAGAACTCGGACAGCCTGCCCGCGCCCTCACTGCCAATGGAGCCCGAGGCGTCGCTCGCCGCGGCGAGGATCGCGTCCGCGTGCCGCATGAAGAAGCGCGCCGCCGCCGCGCGGGACTCCGGGTTGTCTTCCAGGTGCCCGATGCTGTCCATGAACAGCTTGATGGACTCCGGCGTGGCGGGCTGGATGGCGCTGGCCGCGTCCAACAGCCTTCCAAGCGCCTCAGAGCCGGCGACGTCGGGGTCGTTGAGGTTCTTGAAGACGTGGCCCAGGGCGTCTGGGTTGTCCTTCAGGAACGCCTGGAGTTGGTCCGGCGGCAGGCCCGCCAGCGCCGTGGCGATGGCCACCGAGCGCACCGGGTCCGGAGCGTTGCTGTCCATCATGACTTCCAACTCGCGCTGGGCGTAGGCGGTGATGAGCTCCGGGTTGCCCGTCCCGGCGACGATCTTCGCCAGCGTCTCGTGCGTCTCGCCGTTCACGGAACCCGCGAGGTGCGAGCCGACGGCCGCCGTCAGTTCATCGAGCGTGACGGCACCCGAGCGGTAGGCCGCGTCGAGGGCGTCGGAGAGCACCGGCAGGTCCTCTTCGCTGGCCAGGTCGAGCAACTGGCCCGCCTCGGTGCCGTACACCTCAAAGAAGCGATCCATGAAGGCCGCCTGCTGCGCCGGGTCGGGGTGGGCCTTCAGCCAGTCCGTGAGGTAGGACGGGTCCTGATGGTTGGTGGCTTCAACCTGCACCTCCTCCGCCGATGCCTGCTGCTCGGGCGTCAGCGCCGGGGCCTCCACCGGGCTCGTGTTGAGGGCCGCCACGGTGTCCCCGAGCACACCCCGCGCGAGTCCAAGCGGAGCAGCACCTTGGAAGACATCCGCGTTGCGCTGCGTCTGGTATCTGACAGCGGAGGCCGTCGCCGTGGGCGTCCGGGCCTGGGCCGGCCCCGCGTCCTTCTGGAGCTTCGCGCCGAGCTTCGAGAGCGCGCGCTGGTCGATTCGGGGGGACATACACACACCTTTCTTGGAGATGGCTTGAATGTCGGGGGCACCGGGATTGTCTGCCGTGACGCGAACATGTTGCGTCTGGCGTTGTGGCATCCCGGTGCCTTCACTCCGAAGCGGCATGTGTTTCGTCAACCGGTAGGCCTCAGGGAATGCGCTCCCAGGCGTCCTGCCAGTTCAAGCCCGTGCCCGGTGCGTAGTGCAGCGCGGCGCCCTTGCACCAGCCGGAGTAGGGGAAGGGCTTGCAGCGATAACGCAGGCCGTCGGTGCCCCGCACCACGGTGCCCGCGGCGTAGCCTTCAATCCCAGACGGGTAGACAGGCTCGCCACCGCCATCCGGAGGCGGCTTCACGATGTCGACCTGGAAGGTGTAGCCCGTCTCACGCGCGTAGACGCGGTTGCCCAGCGCGTCCTGCACGGGGGTCACGTGCCCCGTGGTTTGGAGCACGCCCACCTGCACGAGGCTGGACGCGCCGTTCACCCGCTGCGCCAGCGCGTGAATCCACTGGGCCGCGGGCGTGGCCGTGGCCAGGGGATGCACATGGGCTTCGGCGTCAGCGCCCCGCGCGTCGAACACGCGCAGCGTCACCGAGCTCCCGGCGGGCAGGTCTTCACGCGCCTGCACCTGGCCCAGCTCCTTCCACGCCGTGGGCGGCGGCGGGGTGTTGGTGAACTTCACGTCGGTGCAGGCGTAGAAGGCCTCCGGGCTGTCCGAGCGCTGCCAGATGCCATAGATGACATGCGCGCCCGTCTTCCCCTGCGGGAAGGGGCAGTCGAGCCGGTAGCGGTTGTTCTGGGCGGAGACGTGGGTGATGGAGCAGAAGGGGTTCGCTTCCAGGTCCGACCACTTCAGCGGCAGCGCCGGGTTGTAGCCCTCGCGCGTGACGTAGAGGCGGAAGTAGCCCGTGGCGTGCACAGCGGTCGCGTGAAAGACGAACTCGAAGCGGCCCTGGGTGTCCGGAGTGATGAGCGTGGAGGGCCAGTCCGCGCGCGCGAGGTCCAGGCCCCGGTGGCTTTCATTCGCGGCGCTACACAGCTTCCCGTCCGGGATGATTTCGCGGTGCCTGTCATTGGCGTTGCCCTGCCGCACGCCATTCCAGTCGTAGAGCGCCTGCGTGCCGCCGGCTTGGATGAGCGCCTTGCACGCGTCTGACTTCGGCGTCTCCGGCCCTTCCTTGAAGCAGGTGTAGACGCGGCTGAGGGGTACTTCCATGGAGCCATGCGCCAGGGCCACGCTGGCGCACGACATGAAGACAACGGCGAGCGACGCGCCGAGACACCGCTGCACTGCTGAGGTCATCCCTTCCTCCTGTGGTGCGAGGAGGGAGGGCGCGGCCCCCGAAATCGGGTCAACGGCCTAGATGGCCTTCCACGCCATCAGGAGCTTCGAGGCGACTTCGGAGGTGATGAGCGGCAACACGCCGCCGCCGCCGACGATGTTGACGATTTCCGACATCGACCCGCGGCACACCCCGCCCCACGCGGGCTGCCGCGCCAGGCCCACGGAGGCATAGGCGGAGTAGTCCACGAAGAAGGACGTGGGCAGCACGGTGCCGTTGGGCTCGCAGAGCAGGTGCGCCTCGGGGGGCGAGTCCACCGCCTCCTGCACCACGAAGCCTCCGCCGGCCGTGTCCGCCGCCGTGCGCGCGCACAGCTCCGCCCACGTCATCGGCGCGCCATAGGCCGCCTGCACCCGCTCCGTGTAGGGGACGGTGCCCGCGGAGCGGCCCAGGAAGACGGCTCGGCCGCCGTAGTCCCAGGACCGCTTGAGGACGAAGCGCGCTGGCGTCGCGGCGACCAGGGCCACCAGGTCCTCCACGCGCTCGCCGTCGGGGCCCTGCGTGGGTCCGGGCTGGAACATCCGCGTCCACGGCACGGACGCGCGCACCGCCTCCAGCTCTTCGCCCGTGAGCCGCGCGGCCTCCGCCAGGGCGGGCTCGGCCAGGGCCTGCGACAGGCGCGCGAACGTCAGCTTCACCTCCACCTGCGAGGCGGGGGGATTGAGGAACACCGCCTTCTTGCCGGGCACCGTGCCCAGGAAGTCCTCCACCCAGGGGGAGGGGGACTCCTCCAGGCGCCGGACGAAGAGGTGCCGGTACACCAGGTCGTACTTCTTGCCGTGGGCCACGAAGGCGTCGTCACCGGACACCTCGTCCGGATGGACCAGGTCCGCGTCCGCGCCGAAGTCGCGGAAGCGCTCGCACAGCCAGCGCAGCTCCGTGATCTGGGCGTCATTGCGGCGGCACAACAGGGCCACCGTGTCCGGCATCCTGCCGTTGCGCTCGGCCGCGTAGCCGTCCAGCAGCGCGCGGTACAGCGCCAGCGCGTTGCTGCCGTTGAGCGCCAGCAGGGCGGGCAGGGCCTTCTCCGGATAGCGGAAGTAGCGGCCCACCACCTCGATGAAGGTGCGGGCCGCGATGTCGGAGTACCCCTGCATGGCGGGGATGGTGGCGTTGACCTCCAGCGCCCACGGCGTGCCGCCGGCGACGAAGTAATCCACGCGGGTCGTGGCCAGGCGGGTGGACTGGCGCCAGGTGCGCTCGGCGAGCACGCGCTCGACGGGGGAGAGGGCGCCCAGCAGGGTCTCCGCGTCCGCGCCCTGGAGCTGCGCCTGCGCCATCTTCACCGTGGCGGAGGACAGGCGAGCGGACAGCTCCGAGCGGCGGCGAATCTCCGCGGCGTCCAGCACCACGGGCGTGGCGGTGATGGGGATGGGGCGGGTGGTCCCGTCCGGTCGCGTGACGGCGAGGCCCCGCTGGTAGGCGATGCGCGCCAGGTCGGGCGCGATGTGGCGTGCCTGGCTCCTGAGCACGTCGATGAACTCTTGCACGAAGGCGTGACCTCGGTGGTACGCCCGGGGTTCTCCGGGCGGCGCGCACCCTACGCCTGGACGGGTCCACCGGTCCACGGGCCCGGAGCCTCCCGTCGGAGAGCGGGACGCACCCCCGGTGGCCAGGGTACGCCCGCAGGGCCTGGGGCCGGCCGCTCCGGTCCCCCAGGAACAGCGGCGCTGGGAAAGGCCCTTGGGTTTCTTTTGTTCCTGTGTTGCTGTTGTTGTTTCGCGCGGGGAGTGTTTCCTGGCGAAGGTCGCGTGAGACAGTCTGACTTGCGCGAACGGCCTGTCTGGCTTACAACCGTGGGCGCCGTCTGACCGGGAATGCCCTGACGTGAGCCGCTCCACCCATCGCCAGTCCGTGAGTTCCGTCCGGTCGCGCCGTCTGGCGCTGCCGTTCGCGCTCGTGTGTGTGCTGGCGTACATGGGGAGCGTGATGCACTTCGCCCTGGTCCAGCACGCCACGTGCCTGGAGCATGGTGAGGTGATGCACGTGGAGGCCCGTGACGCCCACGGCGCCGGTCACGTCGAGGTTTCCTTCGACGACGTGCGGGTCGCCTCCAAGCGCACGGAGGCGGACTCCCACGGCGCCGACGCCCACTGTGTCCACGCCTTCTTCCGGCGGGAGGCTCCGCCTCCGCAGCAGGACACGCCGTCCCGCCTGGTCGCGCCCGCTCGCTCCGAGCCCGCGCTGGCGGTGTTCCGCTTCCACGCGGAGCCCGTCGCCCGTCTGCACCTGGCTCCCAAGGCGTCTCCGCCGCGCGCGTGAGGCCCGGGAGTCTGCTCGCTCACGCGGCCTGTCGCGCCGTGTGAGGCTGCCCGTCCGCTAAAGCCATACAGACTCTCGTCCGCTCCACGCGGGCTGTGAGTCATTGCGGCTTTGCGTCCACGCCGGCTGAGCTGTCTCACGGCGCCCGTGTTTCGTGCCCCGCGCACACCCCTTCCATTCCCACGCTCCCGTGGCGGCTCCTCCATGTCCTGGCGGGGTCCGTTGCTGGCGCGCGGGCGTGGCACACCCGCAGTCCAAACCCGTGGAGTAGCACCATGACGAAGAAGCTCCTTGCCGCGCTCCTGCTGTCCACCGCCCTCGTCTCCGCCGGCTGCGGCGACGACGACCATCCCGAAGAAGAGGGGGTCGACGCCGAGGCGTGCGAGCACCTCCAGGAAGGTCCCGCCACCACCGTCACCGCCACCCTGGGCACGGACGCGGCCCCCGCGATTCGCGCTGACCACCGCCGCTACGACATCACCTTGGCGGATGGCCCGGACGGGAAGCAGGGCGCCGTGTCCTTCGCGGCGAGCGAGGCCGCCGACTACGTCATCTACACCAACGCGGACGTGCCCCTCTCCATCACCACCGCGAGCGGTGACGAGGTGGAGATCGAGGAGAGCACCAGCAGCTCCGAGGGCTGCACCGACATCAAGGGCCGCCACGTGGTGCCCCTCGCGGTGGGCACGCACATCCTGACCTTCGGTCCCACGTCGACGGCGACCGTCTCCGTCATCGTCGAGGAGTCGCACGACCACGGCCACGAGCACTGACGCTGTTCCCGGGCTCCCTGGCCCGTTCACCCGGGGGCCGGCGCTGTCGGTGCCGGCCCCTCGTTCCCCGAAGAGAGATGACCATGGGTTCCTTCCAGCAGTTCCTGACGGACAAGAACATCCCCTCCGAGAAGCTCCTCCGCCTGTCGCGTCAGCTCGAGTCCTACGGCTCCGAGGGCCGCACCCTCCTGAAGCAGCGGAGCGCCCGTCGCCGTGACAAGGACACGCAGGGCAAGAGCTACGAGTCGCTGTCCATCGGCAAGCCGAAGAGCGGCCGGGGCATCAGCACGCAGCAGCTCCAGGCCGCGCTGGGTGACCTGCCGCTGACGGCCAGCGTGCGCGGAAAGCTGGTGCGCGCCGTCAACGCGGTGCTGGGAAAGCAGGGCGGAAGCCCGGTGGATGCGCCCGCGCTCTTTGGTGCCAGCCCCGTGCGCCGTGGCGCCACGGCGAAGAAGTCCGCGAGCTGAGAGGAGCGCGCGCCCATGTCCGGCAATGCCATGTCCACCGTGCTTCCCTGTGAGCTGCGACGCGATGGAGACCGGCTGTTCGACGTCTCCATGTGGTGCCTCGGGCGGGATGTCCTCTGTCCGGAGGGGAACCTCCTCGTTCGACGAGGGCTCGTGCGTCACGCGCGCCCCGAAGGCGCGGAGGGGCAGAGTCCCTACACGGTGGGCCTTCCGGGCAGCGGGCGCCTGACGCTGTGGGGCTTCGGCGCGCTGTGCGAGTGCGGCGAAGCCATCTTCGTCCCGCGGGCGGGCTTCGCGCCCGTCCTGCTGGAAGGGGTGCCGGGCCGCCTGCCGTTTCGCGCGGAGGAGCTGGGCCCGGCGCGCCTGCCGACCACGGGGCACGAGCGGCGGGCGCTGCGCGTGGGGCTGGCCTCGCTGGCGGGGTGGCTGGCCGAGCACGAGGACTGGGTGTCCTCCGAGGTGGGGCCGTCCTGGCGGCGCGAGTGCTTCGAGGCCCGGCGCAAGGCGCCCCCCGTCGCCGCGGACGGACTGGCCGCGGCGTGGCGGCGCTTCGCCTCCCGCCTTCGTTCCCTGGAGTCTGGATTCAACGTCTGCACCGCCCCGGTCGCCGGGGTCTGAGGAGGACATCATGTTGGCGCGACTGCTCCGAGCCGATGAACCTTCCGTCCATGCCCGCGCGCCGTGGGAGGACGTCGCGGATGACGCGCTCCCCACGCCGCGCCTGCGGGAGGGCCTGGGTCACGCACACCTGGAGGTGACCACCGCCCGGCCCCAGGCCCAGGCCTGGTTCGACCAGGGCCTTCGGCTTCTGCACCTGGGCTGGGGCGGTGAGGCCCGCCGCGCCTTCGCGCAGGCCACGCGGGAAGACGCGTCGCTGGCCATGGCCTGGTGGGGGCTCGCCCTCGCGCGAGGCTCTGGCGCCCGCTTCGCCACCGCCCGCGCGGAGGCCATGGGCCGCGCGCTGGCGCTGAGCGAGGGCACCTCGGACCGCGAGCAGCGCTACATCGTCGCGGCCAGCCTGCTGGCGGAGAAGGGCCCGGCCAATGGGCGCCACGCCTTCGTGCGCGACATGGAGTGCCTCATCGACCGCTATCCCGAGGACGGCGACGCGCGGCTGCTGCTCGCGGGCTTCCTCCTGGACGGCTACGAGCCGGATGGTCGGCCCGGACAGGGGCAGCCGTATGCGCAGGCCCTGCTGCGCGAGCTGCTGCGTTCACACCCGGACCACGCGGGGGTCCACCAGGCGTGGGTGCAGGCCATGTTGAATAGCGGCCGGCCGGAGGCTGCTCGCGACAGTGCTCGCCGGTTGGTGACGTTGGCGCCTGGTGCCAGTCCCGCGCTGCTCTCCGCGGGGCGCCTGCTTCAGCGGGTCGGGCTGATGGCGGAGGCTCAGCGCGTGCTGGAGGCCACGGTGGCCGCGGATGATGCGTACCTGGCCGAGGAAGGACTGCCCACCTCCGATGCGCCGAGCGCCGAGCCCGCCATGCGGCTGCTCAGTCAGGGCTGCGCCGAAGTGGGGCAGTACAGTGAGGCCCAGGCGTGGGCCCGTCGCCTGCGGCAGCGGGTGGAAGGCGCGGGAGGCGACGACCAGGCGCTGCTGTTCGCCGCCGCGACGATGGTGTCCGCGCACCTGCGCTTCGGTTTCTGGCGCGCGGCGGCGGACGTGCCCATGGAGCTGTCCGACACGGCCAGCCCGGCGGAGCGGGCGCTGCGGGACGGGATGCGCCAGTACACGCGGGGGCTCAGCCTGCTGGAGGCCGCGCGGCTGGGCGAGGTGGAGCGGGTGTGCAACGCGCTGGATGCGCGGCATGCGCTGCTGGCGGAGGCTCGCCGCTCGGAGGACCTGTCCCTGTGTCCACGGGATGTGGCGCGCGTGGTGGAGGTGGCCGCACAGGAGCTGCGCGGCGCGCTGGAGGCTCGCAGGGGCGAGGTGGGCCGCGCCGAGGCCACGCTGACGCGTGCGTGGCGGTTGGAGCGGCGGCTTCGGGCCGCGGGGCCCACGGCCTTCTCCCGGCCCGCGCGCGAGGCCCTGGTCCGGCTGCGTCTGCGGACCCATCGCGAGGACAAGGCGGTGGAGCTGGCGAAGACGCTGGTGGCGGAGCGGCCCGGCTGTGGACACCTCCGCCTGCTGTCCGCGGAGTCCCAGGTGGCGCTCGGCGCCTGGAGCAGCGCGGTGGAGGACTTCACCGCGTTCCTCGACTGCTGGCGGGACGCGGACCCGCATCAGCCGGAGCTTCGCCGCGCCCGGGCCTTCATCGCCGGCCGAGGGCGCCTGCTGCGGCTCGTGCACCCGCCGGAGCTCCTCGCGCCGCGGGAGACCGGAGCGCCGGCGCTGGCCGCGCAGGCGACGGTGTCCTGCTGAGCCTTCGCCCGAATGGCACGGGGGCCGCCGCTTGTCGGCGGTCCTCATCGAGCATGGGCCCCAGTGCCCGCGCGACGCGGGTGGACTGTCACCCGGTGGAACTCCGCGCCGCGTCGGTGTTCCACCCTCGGCGCTGACCGCGCCCACCGCTTGACGGGGCCGCGCCGTTCGCGCGAGGAGGGGGCATGGCTACCTTCCGCCTCAAGCAGGACCAGGCCGCGTTGCTCGTCGTGGACATCCAGGAGCGCCTGTGCGCCGCCATGGACCGGGACGCGCTGGACCGGATGCTCAGCCGCACCATCGCCGCCATCGAAGGGGCGCGCGCGCTGGGCCTCCCCATCCTCCTCACCGAGCAGTACCCCAAGGGGTTGGGCCCCACGCACTCGCTGCTCCGCATGCGCGCGCTCAAGGACGTCAAGCCGGTGGAGAAGCTGGAGTTCAGCGCCGCCGTTCCGGACGTGCTGGCCGCGCTCGGCGGGCGCACGCAGGTGCTGGTGGCGGGCATGGAGGCGCACATCTGTGTCTTCCAGACGGTGCGTGACCTGGCCGAGCGCGGGCTGTCCCCGTTCCTGCTGGCGGACGCCGTGCTGTCCCGCGCGCAGGAGGACCGGCAGGTGGGCCTCCAGCTGTGCCGTGACGCGGGCGCGCACGTCGTCACGGTGGAGGCCGCGCTGTTCGACCTGCTCGGGCGCGCCGGCACGCCCGAGTTCAAGCAGGTCTCCGCCGCGGTCCGTTGACGCTCAGCGCGCCTTCTGCGCCGCGTGGACGAGCATCCGGAGGACGGTCGCCACGGCCACCATGGCCGCGGCGAACACCGTCTGCGAGCCCCCCACGGGGAAGTCGTAGAAGAAGGCGAAGAGGTAGCCGCCCACGCCCGCGATGGCGCCGAAGAGCGTGGCGACGAAGAAGGTCCACGGCAGCCGCAGCTCCAGCATCAGCGCGGCGATGGCGGACAGCGTGGAGAAGGCGAACACCGGCAGCGCGCCCAGCGCCCGGGCGCACACGCCCACCATGACGCCGATGCTGACCATCAGCACGCCGTCCAGCAGGCGCACCGGCAGCCCCTGCACCAGCGCGCCCGTCCGGTCGAAGCTGGCGAAGGTGATGCCCCGGTACCACCACAGCTGGATGAACATGACGGCCCCGCCCGCGATGGTCACCGTGTGGAGCTGTTCGGGCGTCACCAGCACCGCCGTGCCGAAGAGGATGCCCTGGATGTCGTGCGCCTCCTGCGCGATGCGGTCTCCCACGAGCACCGCGGCGCCGCCCGCCAGCGCGTAGGCCAGGCCCAGCAGGCTCTCCCGCGTGAGGCGCAGCTTCGCCGGCTCCGTCATCAACAGCAGCGTGGCCAGCAGGGCCAGGGTGGTGGCGCCCAGCACGGGCTCCACGTGCGTGCCCAGGTGGATGGCGGCGTAGAAGGCCAGCGCCACGCCCAGGCCCGCGGATTGGGCCACCGCGGCGCTGACGAACACCATGCGCCGCAGCACCACGTACACGCTCAGGAAGCCCAGCACGCCGCCGGCGATGAGCGCGCACAGCAGCGGGTCCCTGAACAAATCGAACGCCAGGTGGAACTGCTCCCACTTGGACGGTTCAGCGAGCGTCGTTTCCACGGTGAGGTCCCAGGGGCGCGCGTTGGCAGTACTCGTCGCCGTACTGGCGGCGGAAGGCGGGGTGACAGAAGACGGTGCGGGCATCGCCCATGACGAAGGCGGACGTCTCGCGGTCCACGAAGACGAGCACGTCCGCGTGCTCGGCGGCGACCTCCAGGTCGTGGCACACCACCACCACGCCCAGGCCCCGCTCACGCGACAGCGTGCACAGCCGCTGCATCGTCTCGCGCTCGGCCACCGCGTCCATGGCGGCGGTGGGCTCGTCCAGCAGCACCAGGTCCGCCTCGGTGGCCACCAGCCGCGCCAGCAGCGCGCGCTGCTTCTGGCCCTCCGACAGCTCGCGGTAGGGCCGCGCCGCGAAGTCCTTCGCGCCAGCCGTCTCCAGCGCGCTCTGCACGGCCTGCCGGTCCGCCTTCCGGGCGAAGGGCCACAGGAAGCTCCAGCCGCGCAGGCGTCCCCACGCCGTCAGCTCGCCCGCGCGCAGTGGCAGCAACGAGTCGATGGCGGACGTCTGCGGCACGTAGGCGCTGCGCACCTGCGCGGAGGCGCGGGAGATGGTGCCGGACACCGGCGGCTGCATGCCCAGCAGCGTCCGGAACCAGGTGCTCTTGCCGGAGCCGTTGCGGCCCACCACCGCCACGAACTGGCCGCGGCGGATGGTCAGGTCGATGGGCGGCAGGATGGCCTTGCCGTCGTAGCCGATGACGAGCTTCTCGCAGGTGAGCAGCGCGTCTCCCGGTGCGAAGGTGGCGGGCACCGCGTGCGCGCCGTCCGTGGGCTCAACGGTCTTCACGCCGCACCTCCGCCTGGGGCTCCAGGGTGGCCAGTGCCTCCACCATCGCGGTCCGGAGGGCGGCGTTCTCGGGAGCGGTCAGGTCCACCACGCCGTCGGGACCGGGCGTGGTGGACGCCCAGTCCAGCGAGTCGAACAGCGTGGGCGCCAGGGCCAGCCGCAGGGCCAGCTTCACGCGCGGCCTGTGCTCCCGGTCCGCGGGGATGTCCACCGTGCCACGCAGCACCAGCAGCGGCGTGGCCTCCGCCGCCGCCAACGCGAGCCGGAAGCGGCGC
The DNA here is from genome assembly GCF_013372605.1 of Myxococcus sp. AM009. NCBI lineage: Bacteria > Pseudomonadati > Myxococcota > Myxococcia > Myxococcales > Myxococcaceae > Myxococcus > Myxococcus sp. AM009. The sequence continues at coordinate 27,371 of NZ_JABXEP010000054.1, read as the reverse complement.
TCGTCGTTGAAACGCGGCGTGGGGCGGCTGTCGCGCACGACGCCTTCCAGGTGCACCGACGACACGTCCCACTGGTAGCGGCTGACGTTGGCGCGGTCCAGCTCGCAGGACGGCTCGCAGCCGGGCGACAGCGTCTGGTCCGCCAGCAGGTCCAGGTCCGCGTCCACGTGCAGGCTGGCCACCGTGGCCTCCGCGCCGCCGCCACCGCCATCCAGCTCCGCCTGGATGTCCTCGTAGTCCACCAGCGCGCCGTCGTCGCGGTGGCAGTGGCCGTTGTGGCAGTTGCCGTAGCCCGGCGGCGGGTTGGCCGGGTCGAAAGTCGCGGGGCCGCGGGTGCCGCCGCTGGCCACCAGGTCGATGTGGTCCACGCCCAGCGCGGCGCCGTCCAGGCGAAGCTCGAAGTCGGAGGCGAGCCGCTGGAAGCCGTTGCCCACGTCGCGCCCGGCCACCGGTGTGTAGTCCGCGCGGACGGTGGGTTCCAGCACGGCGAAGCTCTCACCGGAATCCAGCGCGCAGCCGGACAGGAGGAGCAGGGGAAGGAGGAGGGTCCGCATGGCTCAGGTCCCCTTGCCGGCGAGCCCCTTCTCCAGGCGCTCGACCATCTCGTTGATGTGCTGGAGGTACGTCTCGTTCGCCTTGAAGTCCGTGCCGCCGTGCAGGGTGACCAGCGGCGCGGGAATCTTCGAGGCCACCAGCCGCGCGGTGGTGTCCGGGTAGTAGCTCTCCATCAGCACCATGCGCGCCTTGCGCTGACGGCCCTGGGCCAGGACGCTCGCCACGTGGGACGGGTTGGGCGGGATGCCGGGCTTGGGCTCCAGGTAGATGATGGTGTCGAAGCCCAGCCAGTCCGCCAGGTACGCCATGGTCCGGTGGTAGGCGATGACGGGCTGGCCACGCAGCGACACCAGCCGCTTCTCCCAGTCCGCGCGCGACTTCTCCAGCTCGGTGGCGAAGGTGGCCAGGTTGGCGCGGTAGGCCTTCGCGTTCTTCGGGTCCAACTGCGCCAGCCGGTCGGTGATGCCACGCGCGACGGACAGCGCCTGGCGAGGGTCATAGAGGAAGTGCGGGTTGCCGCCCGGGTGGACGTCGCCCTGGCCCCGGTCCACCTGCACCGTGGGGACCTCCAGCAGCTTCACGAACTGAGAGGCCACCAGGTAGCCCGGGTTGCCCACGAGGACCTTCGAGTTGCGCGCGCCCACCTGGAGCGTGGGCAGCCAGCCAACCTCCAGGTCCAGCCCCACGGCGATGAGCAGGTCCGCGCGGTTGAGCGCCAGGGCGAGGTTCGGCTTGGCGTCCACGAAGTGCGGGTCCTGGCTGGACAGCGCCAGGGCCTGCACCTTGACGTGGTCCCCGCCCACGGCCTTCGTCAGCGCGGCCAGGTCCGGCAGGGTGGTGACGACGTTGAGGTCCGCGCGAGCGGGGGAGGCGACGAAGAGGGTGAAGGCGGCGCACACGGCCGCGAGCAGACGGGAGAGACGCATGGTCATGGCTCCTGCGAAAGGGTTTAGAAGGCGTGGGCGCCGTGGGCGCCGGTCACCAGCTCGAGCGCGAGCATCAAGGAGTAGCCGGGCTCATCCCGCCACCCGGCCCTGTCCCGTGCGCCCTGGAGGCGCAGCCGGGAGAACTCGGTGGGCCAGAAGGTGACGTTGGCGGACACGCGGTTGCGTGACTCCGTCCACTCCGGGTCCAGCGGGTCGATGACGCGCTCGCCGTCTTCGCCGCGCGCCGCGGTCCCCAACTCGTAGCGCAGCGCGGTGGCCCACCGCGGCGAGAAGCGCCAGGCGGCCTGCGCGTAGGTGTTGAAGTCCGTCAGCACGTCTCCGGGCACCTGGCGGCGGCGGTAGTAGGCCTCCGCCTGGAGCGTGATGAGCGTGGTGTTGTAGGCCTGGGTGATGGGCCGGTAGCGCAGGTACAGGTCCGTGCCGAATACGTCCGTGCGGTTGCGGTAGCCGGTGGGGTTGGGCCCGGTGGCGGTGGACAGGCCCCACATGAGGGACACGTCGTCCGACAGTGGGAAGAACTGCTTCAGCGCGCCGGTGAGCTGCAAATCGAGCGGGGACTGCACCCGCTCGTTGGTGGCGCCCAGGAAGCTGCGCGCGGTGGCCTCGCCGGTGGCGTCGGTGGTGCTGCCAATCACCTCCACGTACCAGGGCAGGGGCGCCAGCCAGGACACCTCGGCGCCCAGGCCGCGGTTGCCTTCGCCTCCGAAGATGCGGCCCACGGCGAAGGGCTGGTCCACGAAGTCCCACGAATGCGGGTGCGTGGGGTTGATGCGGCCGAAGCGCGTGAGGAACTGACCGGCGCGCACCTGGAGGTTGTAGGGCAGCGTCAGCGTGGTGCCGTAGGCCTCTTCGATTTCCACGCCGAACTGGCTGAAGACGATGTTGGCGTCGAAGCGGAAGTAGGGGTCCACCACCGAGCCGATGGACAGCTCCAACTGCTGCAGGTTGAAGCCGTTGCGCGTGGGGTCATGCGCGCCGCTCTGCAGGGGCTCCTTGTCCGTGAAGGCCGCGGCGGCCACGTCCAGGATGAAGCTCAGGTCCAGGAAGTTCGCGCCCGTGTTGGGGTTGTTCACCCCGGGGATGGAGAGCGCGGAGCCACCGCCGGGGCTGGAGGTTGGCGGCGCCGCGGTGCCGGTGGGCGCGTTCTGCTGCGCGGCCGCGGCGTCGCTGCCAAGCGCCTTCTCGATTTCCTCCAGCTCCTCGGGCGTGAGCGCGGGCGCGGCGTCTTCCTGTGACGCCTGCAAGGGGGCGTCCGCCGGAGGCGCGGAGGCGTCCTGGGCGCTGGCGCCGCTGGCGAAGAGGAAGGGCGTGAGTGAAACGACGATGAGAGCGCCGTGAGCACGGCGCGAACGGGTTGCCACCTGGAATGCTCCTCGAACGGGGCGCCCGCGAAGCGGCCACGCCCACCAATGACCTGCCAGACCTCAGACGACGCACGTCACGCGTGCGCGGGAGGCGAGGCCTTGGGGGCGGTGTCGAGGATGGAGAGGGGGGGCTGGACGCGGGGCGGCGCGGTGGCCGGGCGGCTCACGGCGAGCAGCGTCAGCACCAGGGACGTGCGGTAGGGCGTCAGGAGCTCCGAGCGGGAGCCGGACGTCACCAGCGGACATTCCTCATGGGGGAGGGCCGCCGAGTCCGTGACGGCCTCGGGCAGGGCGGACAGCTGCGGGCTCTGTTCAATCGCGAGCCGGGACAGCCGCGCGCCCGTGCCGAGCGCCGTCTCCTCGAACGTCTGATGCTGCGGACAGAACCGGTGCGCGTGCTCGTCCCTCGCGTGCATCAGCGCGCCCAGCGGCTGACACACCCACAGCGCGACGAGCAGCGTCGCGGTGCAGCGGGCGAAGGTGTGGGCTCGCTGATTCATCGGAAGGGGCGGTTGCCCGGGTGCTCTAATGAGGCGGCACGGCGGGTGTCAAGGGACGGTATCACGCTCTGATTCGTCCGGGTGGGGATGTGTCGGCCCCGGCCGGGCGTTGGGGGACATCGGGATGAACGGACAGCCGGACGGAGGATTCATTCCAGTGGCGACGCTGGACGCACTCGACGCGCGGGGTCGCGCGGTGGTCCAGGTGGACGGGGTCGCGGTAGCCCTCTTCCGCGTGGATGGGGCGCTCCACGCGGTGGCGGACGCGTGTCCCCACCGGGCCGGGCCCCTGTCCGAGGGCGACCTGGTGGGATACGTGGTGCACTGTCCGTTGCACACCTGGCCGTTCGACGTCCGGACGGGGCTGTGCCCGCGGCACCCCGGAGTGCAGGTCCGCACCTATGCGGTGCGTGTGCAGGGACAGCACATCCTCGTGTCCGCATCGGGTAGGGTCCACGCCCCCTGAATGCTGGCCCCTTCCAGGAGCGATTCCGCTGTGACTTCGTCCCGAGCCCGCCGCAAAGCCCCCGCCGCTGCCGCCCCCGCTGGTGTCCCGGATAGCTCGGCCATGGCGCGCGCCGTGGCGGACTTCCTGCGCGCCGCCGGCCTGAACCTCCAGGACATCCACCTGGCGGACACCCCGGAGCGCGTGGCCGAGGCCTGGACGGCCGAGTTCCTCGACGGCTACAGCCGCACCCCGGAGCAGGCGCTGGGTGAGACGTTCCCCGCGCCGCCGGGCTCCTCCGGCGAGCTGGTGGTGGTGACGGACCTGCGCTTCCACTCCATGTGTCCGCACCACCTGCTGCCGCTCACCGGACGGGCCCACGTGGCCTATGTGCCGGGCAAGCGGGTGGTGGGCTTTGGCCGCCTGTCATCGCTGGTGGACTGCTTCGCGCACCGGCTCATCCTCCAGGAGGACCTGGCGCGGGAGGTGGCGCGCTCCCTGGCCCAGGTGCTGGGCAGCCCCGCCACCGCGTGCATCATCGAAGCGGAGCAGGCGTGCCTGCGCCTGCGCGGGGACAAGCAGCGCGACGCCGTCACCCACGCGGAGGCCTATGAAGGCACCCTGCGGCGCGACGGCCCCCTTCGCCGTGAGCTGTGGGCCCGGCTGGGGGCCCGGCGATGAGCACGCCCGTGCCCGGGCCTCGCGTGGCGCCCGAGCGCGTGGTCCGCGTGCGCGAGGCGCTGGCCGCCGTCCTGGCCCCGGAGCAGCTGCGCGCGGATGACGCCTCGCTGGCAGCCTATGCCCGGGATGAGTCCGACAGCGGCGTCCATGCGCCTGACCTCGTCGTCTTCCCCGCAGACACGCGGCAGGTGTCGGAGGTCTTCAAGGTGTGCGCGGCGCACGGCGTGCCCTTCACCCCTTGCGGCGCGCGGAGCGGCAAGAGTGGTGGCTCGCTGCCCTTGCACGGTGGGGTGGCGGTGAGCCTGGAGCGGATGAACCGCATCCTCTCCATCGCCCCCGAAGACCTCACCGCGGTGGCGCAGCCCGGCGTCATCACGGGTGACTTGATGAAGGCAGTGGAGGCGGTGGGGCTCTTCTATCCCCCGGACCCGAACTCCTGGGAGCTGTGCACGCTGGGCGGCAACGTGGCGGAGAACGCCGGCGGGCCTCGCGCGCTGAAATATGGTGTCACGCGCGACTACGTCATCGGACTGGAGTGGGTGCTCCCGGACGGTGAGGTGGTGCGGGTGGGGCGGCGCACCATCAAGGGCGTGGCGGGATATGACCTGGTGGGCCTCTTCGTCGGCTCGGAGGGCACGCTGGGGGTCGCCACCGAAATCACCGTCCAGCTCATCCCGCTGCCGCGCGAGGTGCTGACGGCCCTGGTGGTGTTTCCGTCCGTGCTGCACGCGGCGCGCGCCGTGTCCGCCGTGCTGGCCGCGGGCCTCCTCCCGCGTTGCCTGGAGCTCATCGATGACGTGGCCCTGCGGGCGGTGAACGGCCGCGGCTTCCAATTCCCCCCGGGCGCGGGCTCCGCCGTCATCGTGGAGGTGGACGGCAACGGCCGCGAGGGCTTGCTCGCTGAGCTGTCTCAATTGGGTGACCTCTGTACCAGTCAGGGGGCCACCGAGACGCTGGTGGCCCAGGACGCCTCCCAGCGCGAGAAGCTCTGGGCCGCGCGCAGGGCGATTTCCCCAGCCCTCCGGGCCCTCAAGCCTCACAAGATTTCCGAGGACATCGTCGTGCCCCGCTCCAAGATTCCCGAGGTCATCGAGCGCCTGAAGGCCATGGGCGCCGAGCTGGGACTCACCGTGGCCACGTATGGCCACGCGGGCGATGGGAACCTGCACGCCAACGTCCTCTACGAGGGCGCCCACCAACGGCCGCTGGTGGATGAAGCCCTGCGGCGCATGCTCGTGATGACCGTGGAACTGGGCGGGACGATCACAGGCGAGCACGGTGTGGGCCACGCGAAGCGGGAATATCTTTCGCTGGAGCAGTCCCCCGCGCTCATCGACTTGCAGCGTCGGCTCAAAGCCTTCTTCGATCCATCAGGGTTGCTCAATCCCTCGAAAATCTTCCCCGCGCCCAAGCGTTGTTGATGCGTAGCCGGCGCGGCTCGTTTTTGTCCCGGCGTCGAGCGGCTTACCGTCCAAGTCATGGGAAGGGCTGGGAATGTCGCTCGAAATGCCGAATCGAACCTGGAATGAGAAACCCTTTCGCTCGTTGCGCGTCTTAGTTCCAGGTGGACGCGAGGCGGCGGAGGAGCGCGCGTCCGGCATCGAACGGAGGACGGGAAATCATGGCCAATTCGACGAAGTACGCAGCGGAGGGCCTGTCGCACTACCTTCGGAACCTGGGCGGGCACCAGCAGCTGACGCGTGAGCAGGAGTACGAGCTCGCGCGCCGCGCCCGCCAGGGTGACGAGTCCGCGCGGCAGACGCTCGCCAGCTCCAATCTGGCCTTCGTTGTCGCCGTGGCGAAGAAGTTCGCCAATCGCGGCGCGCGCCTGGATGACCTCATCCAGGAGGGCAACGTCGGTCTCATGAAGTCGATCGAGCACTTCGATCCGAAGAAGAACGTGCGCTTCGCCACCTACGCCGTGTGGTGGATTCGTGCCTACATCACCCGGTACCTGAAGGACAACCGCAGCCAGGTGCGCGGCGGTGAAGCCGAGCGCGGCAGCATGGTGGACTTCTCGCTGGACGCCACCATCGACGAGGACGGCGAGACGACCTTCCTCGACCGGCTGGAGGACAACGGCCCTTCGCCTCAGCAGGTGTTCCTGTCGCACGAGCAGGACACGGAGATTCAGGAGGCGCTCGCCAAGGTGCGCAAGCGCATCGGTGACCTGGGCTGGGACATCCTCACGGAGCGGCTGACGCAGGACAAGCCGCTGACGCTGGAGGAGCTGGGCCAGCGGTGGGGCGTGTCGCGTGAGCGCGTGCGTCAGGTGGAGCTGAAGACGAAGAACTTCCTCGAGCGCTACCTGCAAGCGTTCAACGAGAACGAGGAGCACCTGGGCGAGCTGACCGCCGACGCGGCGGCATGAGCGGCCCTCCAGGGTGCTTCCCACCTGGGAAGGCGCGTCATCGGGGCGGGACGGACCGGGTCACTCCGGGCCGCTCCCGCCTCTTGTCGTTTGGCGGATGTTTGACCCGCCATGGTTTGCTAGCAGGCAAAAGCGCGTGCTAAGCCCGGCGCTTATGCGCCTGATTTCATTTGCTTTGAGCCTCCTCCTGAGCCTGCCTGCCTGGGGGGCTGAGGCCTCCCTGCTGTCCGAGCTTGACGGGCTGTACGCGAAGCGCGGCGAGCCCGGCGGGGAGAAGGCCTATGAGGGGGCGTTGAAGACGGCGCTGGACGCGGCGCCGGAGGACTACGAGCTGGTCTGGCGCAAGGCGCGCATCCTCCAGTGGCAGGCGGACGGGGCGGCAAGCGAGAAGCTGAAGAAGGTGCTGGGCCGCCAGACGTGGGACTGGGGTGAGAAGGCGGTGAAGCTCAACCCCGGCCGGGTGGAGGGCCACTACTACGCGGCCACCGGCATCGGCGCCTACTCCCAGGCCGTGGGCATCATGAAGGCGCTGGGCGAGGGGCTCGAGGGCAAGTTCAACGAGCGGCTCGACAAGGCCATCCAGTTCGACGCGGACTATGACCGGGGCGCGCCGCTGCTGGCGAAGGGCCGCTACTACTACGAGCTGCCCTGGCCCAAGCGCGACCTGGCGAAGTCCGCCAGCCTCTACGAGAAGGCCATCGCGAAGCACCCGCGGATGCTGCGCGCCTACTACTTCCTGGCGGAGACGCTCCTCAAGGACGGCAAGGCGGAGAAGGCGCGCGAGGCCATCCAGAAGGTGAAGCAAGGCAGCATCGCGTACGACCCGGCGGAGGGGCGGCGCGTGCAGGAGTGGTCCAAGAAGGTCGAAGCCGATATCGAGAAGGAGCTCAGATGAGGGCAGAGAATCAGGTGGCGGTTCCCGCTGCCGCGGGGGGGGATGCGACGCTGGTCCAACTGCTCATCCAGCGCGCGAAGAACGCGTCGACGGTGGGCGCATGCCACAAGAAGGACGGCCGCTGGCAGGACGTCACCTTCGCCCAGTTCCTGGACGAGGTGAAAGCGCTCTCCGCGGGCCTGGTGGCCCAGGGGGTGAAACCCGGGGACCGGGTGGCCATCTTCGCGAACACCAGCCTGCAGTGGCTCATCTGCGACGTGGCCATCAGCGCCGCGCAGGCCATCACCGTCCCCATCTACGCGTCCAACACGCCGGATGAGTGCCGGTACATCCTCAACCACTCCGAGACGACGCTCGTCTTCGTGGACAACGACGAGAAGGACGCCCGGCAGGCAGGCCGGCTCACGCGCCTTCGCCAGAAGCTGGCGGAGTGCCCGGCGCTCCGCCGCATCGTCGCCTTCGAGGGCCCCGTCGCTGGCGGCACCGAGCTGTCGCTCGCCGACGTCGTCGCCCAGGGCCGCACCGAGCACGCGGCCCGTCCGGACGACTTCGACGCGCGGGTGGCGGGCGTATCCACGGAGGACACCGCCTCCATCATCTACACCTCCGGCACCACGGGTGACCCCAAGGGCGTCATCCTCACGCACCGGAACTGGGCCTTCGAGGCCATGGCCGCCCAGTCGGTGGGGATGATGACGCCCGGCGACTCGGTGATGTTGTTCCTGCCGCTGGCGCACGTCTTCGCGCAGGTCGTGAAGGCGGGCTGGCTGAGCATGGGCTACCGGCTCATCGTCGCGGAGTCGGTGGACAAGCTGCTGGCCAACCTGGTGGAGACGCGCCCCACGGTGCTGCCGTCGGTGCCGCGCGTCTTCGAGAAGGTCTACAACAACGTGGTGGCCAACGGCTCGGCCGCCCCGGGCCTCAAGGGCCGGCTCTTCCGCTGGGCCTTCAAGCTGTTCGACGAGTACGTCGAGGCGCGCAGCCAGGGCCGCGAGTACGCCACACTGGGCTTCGCGCTGGCGAAGAAGCTGGTGTTCTCCAAGGTGCACGCGGCCATCAGCGAGAAGCTGGGCGGCAACATGCGCGTGTTCATCTCCGGCGGCGCGCCCCTGGCCCCGAAGATTGGCTACTTCTTCGACCTGCTGGGCCTCAAGGTGCTGGAGGGTTACGGCCTGACGGAGACGTCCGCCGGCACCACCATCAACCGCGAGCACAAAATCAAGATTGGCAGTGTGGGCTCGCCCCTGCCGGGCATGGAGGTGATGATTGCCTCCGACGGCGAAATCCTCATCCGCGGCCCGTCCGTCATGAAGGGGTACTTCAAGAACCCCGAGGCCACGGCGGAGGCCATCGACGCGGAGCGCTGGTTCCACACCGGGGACATCGGCGAGCTGGACGCGGACAACTACTTGCGCATCACCGACCGCAAGAAGGACCTCATCGTCACCGCGGGCGGGAAGAACGTGGCGCCGCAGAACCTGGAGAACGCCCTCAAGACGCACGCCATCATCAGCCAGGCCATGGTGTACGGCGACAAGCGGCCGTACCTGGTGGTGCTCGTCACCGTGTCGGAGGAGGGCGCGCGCAAGCTCCTGCAGGACCAGGGCGCCCCGGTGGGCACCTACGCGGAGAACGCCCGGCGTCCGGAGGTCCACGCGGCGGTGAAGGCCGCGGTGGATCAGCTCAACACCCAGCAGCCGCCCTACGCCACCCTCAAGCGCTTCACCGTGCTGGAGAACGACTTCAGCCAGGAGACGGAGGAGCTGACGCCCAAGCTCAGCGTGAAGCGGAAGGTCTGCACCCGGAAGTACAAGGCGCAGCTCGACCGGATGTACGAAGGCACCGCCGTGGTCGACTGAGGCTCACGCCACACACGGCCAAAAGCGAACGCCCGGCCCACCCCTTGTTCCAGGGGCGGCTCGGGCGTTGCGCGTTTCAGGGCACGGCTCACGTCCTGCCGGGAGCCACGGCCGCCCGGCGGAGGCTCAGACGTGACTGCTGGGCGTCTGGCTCTTGGCGACGTCGTTCTGTACGCCGGAGGCGCTGGAGAGCGAACCCGAGGCCTTCTTGTCCCCGGGGGCCGCCGCCGCATCCTCGCCCTCACCGCCGAAGCCGCGCTTGAAGTTGCGGATCGCACTTCCCAGCGAAGAGCCCAGCTGTGGCAGGCGCGACGCTCCGAACAGGAGCAGCAGCACCCCCATGATCAGCAGGATTTCCATTCCCTTCAAACCCATCATTCGGCTCCTTCGCGAAGACGCCAGGAGCATACCGATGGCCGCCGCCGACCGCTAGCAAGACCGGCGGACGATTCAAGCCTGCATGGTTGCTGGAGAACCGAGCGCCGCGATGGGGGCCTGGGCCAGGGTGAGGAAGAGGGTGCTGCCGCCTCGGTCCGACTCGACGCCCACGCTGCCTCCATGCGCCTCCACCTCCTGCCGGGCCAGGTAGACGCGCAAGGGGTCCTCCAGCCGCTTCTCCCGGAAGGCGCGCTCCTCGCGCTGGAAGACGGCGGCGGCGTCCTCATCCGTCAAGGGCGCCCCGTCCCGGCGGACCTCCACGCGCACCCTGGGCGCGAAGTCGCGGAGGCCCAGGCGGATGACCTCACCCGGCTGGGCGCGGGCCAGCTGGTACTGGATGAAGGACTCCACGGCGTGCTGGATGCGGGCCCCGTCCACGATGACCTCGGGCACCGCCTCCGCCGGCTTCAGGTCCAACACGAGCGCCACCTGGGCCGCCGTGGCCGCGGCGCGCTGCCGCTCCACCGCCGCGTCCAGCAGGGGCAGCAGGGACTGGCGCTCCTGCTCACAGGGCAGGGAGCCCAGGTCCGCCCGGCTGGCGTCGAAGAAGTCCTGTGAGAAGGCCAGCGAGCGGTCCGCGTTGCGGAGGATGGTCTCCAGGCCCCGCTGCACCTTGGCCTCCAGGGGCACGCGGCCGTTGAGCAGCAGGGCCGCGTACGAGCGCACGTTGGCCAGCGAGCCGCGCAAGTCGTGCGACGCCATGGACAGGTAGCGCACCCGCCTGCGCACCCCAGCCTCGTCCCACGCCAGGGGCGAGGTCCACAGCAGCACCGCGCCGTCCTCCAGCGTCTCCTCGCCCGCCATCAGCACCTGGCCGGCCCGCTCCCAGAGGCTCCCGCTGCCGGAGCGCCGCTGGAAGCCCGCCACCGCCATGAGCTCCGGCAGGGAGCCCACGCGGCTGGGGAGCGCCTCCAGCCCCAGCTGCTCCAACAGGGAGCGGCCGAGCAGGCGCGGGCTGCCTCCTCGAGGCAGCAGCAGCAGCCCTGGTGCCGCCATGTCGCCTGCCTTCAGCTCCCCCACGCTCGCCACGTTCCACACCCCCAGTCCATCAGGTCACGGAAAGGGTGGGCAGCGACTGTCGGTTTTGCAACGTGGGACCATGTCTGGCGGCGTGGGCGCATTTTCTTGCGCGGCCGTGTGGGAGGATGGTTGAAGAATCCCAGCGACGCACCTCGGGAGACGGCTCTGACCTTGCACAATGCGCAGCATGCGAGGGCCCCGGTGGTCCTGGTCGTTGATGACGACCCGGACATCCTGGAAGCCCTTTCAGAGATTCTGGAAGCCGAAGGCTTCGAAATCCGCCGGGCGCGGAACGGGAAGGAGGCGTTGGACCGGCTCGAACCCGAACCGCCCAACCTCATCCTGTTGGACCTGATGATGCCGGTGATGGACGGTTGGGAGTTCGCCCAGCGGATGCGGCAGAAGCCACCCGAGGTGGCGCGCATCCCCCTCATCGTCCTGAGCGCGGACCGCAACGTGGGCAGCAAGGCCTCCGACATCGGCGCGGTGGGCCATCTGGCGAAGCCGTTCGAACTCAACGACTTGTTGGACATGGTTCGCCGCTCGCTGAATCCCACCGCCGCGTCCACCAGCGCGTGACAGATGCCGCATCCGTGTCTTGACCTGCCAGGGGGGGCGCCATTACGGTCCCCCCTGTCTTTGATTTTCAAATCAACGATCAGGCCAAGGAGTGTGTCGTGAGCGCGAAGGACATCATCGAGAACCAGATTCCGGAGACCCTCAAGGCGAAGCCGGAGCTGGCGAAGGAACTCAACGCCGTCATCGTCTTTGACGTGTCGGGTGAGGGCGGCGGGAAGTGGACGCTGGACGCCACCAAGTCCGAGGGCTGGGTGACGGAAGGTGCGGCCGACAACGCGAAGATGACCATCTCCGTGAGCAACGACGACTTCGTGAAGATTCGCGAGAAGAAGCTCAACGCGCAGATGGCGGCCATGCAGGGCAAGCTGAAGTTCAAGCCCATGGACATGGGCCTCGCGATGAAGCTCGCGAAGCTGCTCTGAGCAGACTCCGCCCGCTGACTTCCGTCGCACGCGGCGCGTCTCCTTCACAGGGGCGCGCCGCGGCCGTTTCCACACCCCTGACGCGCAGCTTCCGAGGAATGTCCCATGTCATCGCTCCCGCTCACTGGCCTGCGCGTGCTGGACCTGTCGCGTCTGCTGCCCGGCCCCTACGCCACCCTGGTGCTGGCCGACCTGGGGGCCACCGTGGACAAGGTGGAGGAGCCGGGGGGCGGGGACCCTGTCCGCCAGATGCCGCCCCTGCGGGACGACGTCAGCGGCCTGTTCTACGGCCTCAACCGGAACAAGCGCTCCCTGACGCTGAACCTGAAGCAGCCCGAGGGCCGCGAGGCGCTGAAGCGGCTGGCGCGCCACTACGACGTGCTGGTGGAGAGCTTCCGGCCCGGTGTCATGGACAAGCTGGGCGTGGGCGAGTCCGTGCTGCGCGCGGAGAACCCCCGGCTCATCTACTGCGCCATCTCCGGCTACGGGCAGACGGGGCCGGACCGGCTGAAGGCGGGGCACGACTTGAACTACGCGGCCCGCGCCGGCCTGCTGGGCTACGGCGGTGAGTCCGGCGGCGCGCCCGCCTTTCCCGGCGTGCAGATGGGCGACATTGGCGGCGGCAGCCTCTTCGCGCTGGTGGGCATCCTGGCGGCGCTGCACGAGCGCGAGCGCACGGGGCAGGGGCGCTTCGTGGACGTGTCCATGACGGACGGCGCGCTGGCCTTCCTGCACATGCACCTGGCGTCGCGCCTCTACATGGGGACGGAGGGTGCCGCCCTTCAGCGGGGCACGGAGGCGCTCAACGGGGGCTACGCGTGCTACGGCCTGTACCGCACGTCGGATGACCGGTGGCTCGCGGTGGGCGCGCTGGAGCCCAAGTTCTTCGCGGGCGTGTGTGAGCGGCTGGGGTGTCCGGAGCTGCTGGAGGACGCCTACGCCCCGGGCGAGCCCGGCGCGCGCGTGAAGGCGGAGCTGACGCGCCTGTTCGCCGAGCACCCGCTGGCGTACTGGCAGGAGCGCTTCGCGGGCTCCGACCTCTGCATCGAGCCGGTGGCGGAGGGGGACGACGTGCTGAAGGACGCGCAGCTCCAGTCGCGAGGCCTCTTCGTGGAGGCGGAGGACGCGGTGCTGGGCCGCGAGGTGACGCACCTGCTGACGCCGCTGCGCATGGGCGAGACGCCGCTGCGCGCGCCGCCCGCGTTGGGGCAGCACTCGCGGGAGATTCTGGAGGAGGCGGGCTTCACCGCGCAGGAACTCGCGCGGCTGGGGCACTGACGGCGGGCGTGCGCCACAGGGCCTCGCCGTGCGCGGCGTGGCAGGTGTCGCCCAGCAAATCCAGCGCGAGCTGCGGCTGCCGCTCGGCCAGCGCCTGCCACCCGTCGAAGGCGCCACCGGCGTCCAGCCGGCGCACGGTGTGCTCCAGCGCCGTGCGCGCCCGCTCCACCGTCTGCTGCTGGGCCTTCGTGGGGCGCCACCCGGTGTCGTCGCGGTAGCGTCCGAGCGTCTCCAGCAGGTGGCCCTGGAACTTCAACATCTGCACCAGCAAGGGCAGCCGGTGCGCGAACGGCGCGTTGACCAGGGCCGCCTCGTACTGCCTTCCTTCGGAGTCCAGCCGGTACAGCAGCACGTCCACCTGCGCGTCCAGCCGCTTGCGCCACGCCTTGCGCACGGAGGCGTGCCGGGCCCAGCCCGCCACGGCCTGGAAGTAGTGAAGCCCGCCGCACGGGTGGGCGTAGATGCCCTGCTTGCGCTTGGGAACCTGCGGTTTCCCCTCGCGCATCGCCACGGCCAGCTCGGCCTGGGCGGCCTCCAGCCTGGCGAGCGCGTCCCGCATCACCGCGTCGATGTGGACCGTCATGCCCTCGCTGTTGCGGAACGTGGCGCCGGGCTCCAGCGCCAGGGACAGGGCGTCCAGCGCCCAGGCGCCCTCGGGACTGGCCCCGAGCGATGGGCGGAAGTCGAGCTGCAGCTGCTTCACCAGCGCCTGCACCATGACGGGGCCCCAGGACGCGTTGAAGCGGTGGCGCACCGGGTAGCCCGCGTGCAGCAGGCCCTTGAGCTGCAGGGCCGGGTGAGGCTCCACCGGCGTGCCGTTGGCGGTTCGGGTGTCGAAGTAGAGCCGCTGCGCGGCGGCGGGGGAGGTGGACGGGGGCGGTGTCCGGCGCAGGTAGCGCGCGATGAGGGCGTCCGCCGCGGGCTGGCCGTCGCGGGTGCGGAAGTCCCGGCCGTCCAGCGCCAGGCCATGGGCCAGCGCCCAGGGATTGTCGGGCGTGGACGCCCACTGCCTGCACCGGGAGGCCAGCAGCGAGGCCACGTCGGGTGGGGAGGCCGCGCGGGCGGGGGCGGCTGCGCCCAGGCCCACGGCGAGGCTCACGAGGAGGATGGCGGTCATCGTCATGCGGTGTGCATCCGGGGAAGCGCATGCGCACGGTCGCGCCAGCGACACCCTCGGCGTCTTGCGCGCGCCGGCCCGAACCATGGGCCGGCGCGCGAGAGGAAAACGCTCAGCTCGTCTGGGAGTCGCGGTTGGCCGATTCCGCCTCGGCCGTCAGCCGCGCCAGCATCCGCTCCAGGATGCCGAACACGGCGTCGCGGTCATCGGAGCTCATCAGGCTCAGCACGCGCCGCAGGCTCGCGTCCAGGCCCCGGTCGATGCGGGCAAAGACGCTGCTGCCCTGCTCGGTGAGGCGCACGACGACAGCGCGCCGGTCCTCCACGTCGCGGGTCCGCTCCACCAGCCCCATGCTCTCCAGGCGGTCCACCACGCCGGTGATGGTCTTCCGGGTGATGCCCACCCGCAGGGCCAGGACGCCCACCTGCACCGGGCCGTCGTTCCCCAGCCACGACAACGCATGCATCTGCGTGGGCGTGAGCTGGAGGTCCTCGCAGATGCCCGCCAGCGGGTTCTTCAGGGAGCGGTAGCGGCTGAACTCAATCAGCAGCTCGTGGAGGCGCCGCGACTCGGGCGTGGAGGCTCCGACGTCTTCCTCCAGCAGACCGTGGCTCTCCTCGGAGCCACCGTCCTCGGGAAGGTCCTGGCCCTCCGCGCCCGGGTCGCCTCGCCGATTCGCGAGCGCGGCCGGCCTGTCATCCGGCCGCCGCATCAGGCGGTCTCCACCCGGGCCGCGGCGGCCACGGAAGGCGCTTCAGCGCCGTGCTTCGGACCCACCGCGTGCGGCGTGCCGGAGGTCGCGTCCGGACCCTTGCGCCGCTTGAACTTCTCGGTGAGCTGATCCATCAGCGAATACACCACCGGCACCACGCCCAGGGTGAGGAACGTGGACGTCACCAGCCCGCCGATGATGGTGATGGCCATGGGCGCGCGCGTCTCCGCGCCGTCACCCTTGGCGATCGCCACCGGAATCATGCCGGCGATCATCGCGATGGTCGTCATCAGGATGGGACGCAGCCGCACGGGCGCCGCCTGGAGCAGGGCCTCCGTCGCCGTCTTGCCTTCCTCACGCAGCTGCAGCGTGAAGTCCACCAGGAGGATGCCGTTCTTCACCACCAGTCCCATGAGCATGATGATGCCGATGAGGGCGAACATCGACATGGCCTGACCGGTGACGAGCAGCCCGCCAATGGCGCCGATGAGGGCGAAGGGCAGCGACATCATGATGGTGAAGGGGTGGATGAAGCTCTCGAACTGCGCCGCCAGAATCATGTAGATGAGGATGATGCCCAGCAGCAGGGCGGAGCCGAAGGCCGCCACGGCCTTGCCCATCTCCTTCGCGTTACCCTCGAAGTCGTAGATGACCGTCTTGGGCAGCTCCTTCTCCGCGTACGCGTTGAGGAAGTTGATGCCGTCGCTCAGCGCGTAGCCCGAGGCCAGGTTCGCCAGCAGGGTGATTTGCCGCTTCTGCGACTCGCGGTCGATCTGCACAGGGCCGTCCGCCGGGGTGATGGTCGCGATGTTGCGCAGCTCCACCAGCTGGCCCGTGGTGCTGCGCACGGTCAGCTTGCCCAGCGCGTCGGCGGAGGCCAGCGTCCGCGACGGCAGGGCCACCTTGATTTCGTACGTCTCGCCACCCTCGCGGTAGTCGCCGAACTTGTCGCGCCCCAGGAAGGCGCGCAGCGTGGCACCCAGCGAGGCCGCCGGAACGCCCAGGCTGGCCGCGCGCTCGCGGTCCACCTTCACGTCGTACTGCGGCTTGCCAGAGCGGAACGTCATGTCCACGTCCACCAGGCCCGGGTTCTGGCGCATGGCGGCCTGCACCTTGTCGGCGGACTTCACCACCTCGTCCCAGTCGTCACCGCGGATGTTGAACTGGATCTGCTGGGTGCGGGCGCCGCCTCCGCCCACGGCCGAGATGTCCTGCACCGTGACGCTGACGCCGCTGCGAGGCTTGACGGCGCCGCGCAGGTACGTCTTCAGCTCGCCCTGGTTGAAGGCGCGGTCCTTCAGCGGCACCAGGTTGATGAGCAGCTCACCCTTGTGCACCTCCTCCTGCACGCCGCCACCGGCGGTGGCGAAGGTGGAGTCGATGCCGGGCAGGGCGCGGACCTGCGCGTCCAGCGCGTCGAGCTCCGCCTGCGTCTCCTGCAGCGTGGAGCCGATGGGCAGCTCCACCGCCAGCTTGATGTTGCCGTTGTCCTGCTCCGGGATGAACGTGAACTTCAGGAAGCCGGCCATGAAGAGGGTGAGGAAGAGCACCGCCACGGCGACCACCAGGGTGATGGCCCGGTGCCGCAGGATGCTGGCCAGGATGTTCCGGTAGCCCGTCTCCGTGGCGACCAGCACCTTCTCCACCGCCGCGGAGATGCCCGTGGGGCTGCCATGGTGGCTCAGCATGCGCGACGACAGCATGGGCGTGAGCGTCATGGACACGGCGTAGGAGATGAGCACCGCCACGGCCACCGTGACGCCGAACTGGTAGAAGAACATGCCCATCGTCCCGTCCATGAAGGCCACGGGGATGAACACGGCGACGATGGCGAGCGTCACGGCGAACACCGCGAGCGCGATCTGCCCGGTGCCCACGAGCGCCGCCTCCATGGGCGTCTTTCCCTCTTCCAGGTGACGGACGATGTTCTCGATGACCACGATGGCGTCGTCGATGAGCAGGCCGATGGACAGCGTCAGCGCCAGCATCGTGACGATGTTGAACGTGAAGCCCAGGGCCGCCATGACGGCGAAGGTGCCGACGACGGACACCGGCAGCGCGATGGCGGCCACCAGCGTGGAGTTCAGGTTGCGCAGGAACACCAGCACGATGAGCACCGCCAGGAAGCCACCGAGCACCAGGTCGAACTGCACCGCGGCGATGGACGAGCGGATGAACCGCGAGTTGTCCGTCACCATCTCCGTGCGCACGCCCTCGGGCAGCAGGCTGTTGACCTCGCCCAGGGACTCCTTGATGGACTCGGCCACCTGCACCGTGTTGGAGCCGGACTGCTTGCGCACCACCAGCGCCACGGCGTTGCGGTCACCGCTCTTGGCGCTGGAGCGCGCCTCTTCCGGACCGTCCACCACGTCGGCCACGTCACGCACGCGCACCGGCGCGCCGTTGGGACTGGCGATGATGATGTTGCGCAGCTCGTCCACGCTCTTGGCCTCGGACGTCAGGCGCACCACGCGCTCACGGCCGCTGTCCATGGTGCGGCCACCCGGGACGTCCAGGTTCTGCGCCCGCACGGCCTGGCTCACGTCGCTGACGGCCAGCCCGAAGCCCCTCAGCCGCTCCGGATCCACGACGACCTGGATTTCGCGCTCGCGGCCACCGACCACGTCGATGCTGCCCACGCCCGGCTGACGCTGCAGGGCCGGCTTCACCACGTCCTCGGCGACGCGCGTCATCTCTTCGATGGGGAGCGCGCCGGACAGCGACAGCGTCATGATGGGCGCCGCGCCGATGTCGAACTTCTCCACCACCGGCGTCTCGATCTCCGCCGGCAGCTTGCTCAGCGTGGCCTGGACGCGGTCACGCACGTCCTGGGACGCCACGTCCACCTTGGTGTCCAGGGTGAAGCGGACGACGATCTGGGACACGCTCTCCAGGTTGATGGAGCGCAGCTGCTCCACGCCGTTGAGGGTGTTGAGCGCCTCCTCCAGCGGGTCACTGACGTTCTTCTCCATCGACTCCGGGTCCGCGCCGGGCAGCACCGTGGTGACGGTGACGACGGGGAACTCGACGTCGGGGAACTGGTCCACGCCGATGCGTGGGTAGGCATTGACGCCAAAAACGACCACCGCGAGCATCAGCATCGCGGTGAACACAGGGCGGGTAATGAATGTCTTGAGCATTCAGGGGCTCCGAAGTTGAAATGGGCGGGCAGGCGTCACTGCACTACGCGGACGGCCGTGCCCTCCTTCACGTCCAGGGAGGAGTCGGCGAGCACGCGCTCGTCGACCGCCAGGCCCTGGAGGATGCGGACGTAACCAGGCAGCACTCGCTCGACGCGCACATCCCGCTTGCGCACCGTGCCGTCCTGCACCACCCACACGAAGCCCTCCTGCCCCCGGGCGCTGACGGCCTGGGTGGGGAGGAAGAGGCCCTTGTCGTCGGCCTCGCCCGCGCTCGAGAAGTCCAGCTCCACCAGGGCGCCGGGACGCAGCGCCGTGGAAGGCTCGCCGACCACGTCCGCCAGCACCTCCACCGTGCGGTTGGAGGCGTCCACCACCGCGCCCACGACGGACACCTGCACGTCGAAGCGCGCGCCGCTGGGGCTCAACGTGCCCTGCGTCTTGCTGCCCACGCGGACCTTGTCCACCACGGACTCGGGGACCTGCGCGCGCACCTCCAGCCCCGTCGTGTCGACGATGCTGAACACGGGCGTGGAGGGCGTCATCGCCACCGAGTCACCGATGTTCTTCGTGCGGGCCGTGATGACGCCGTCGAAGGGGGCGGTGATGGAGTGGTCGCGCAGCATCTCCTCCGCCAGCCGCAGCCCGGCGGCGGCCTGGGCGGCCTGGGCGGCGGCCTGCTTCTGGCCAATCACGGCCTGATCCAACCCCGCGGCGGCCACCCCGCCGGACTCCGCCACCCTCCGGGTGCGCTCCAGGGAGGACGTGGCCAGCTCCAGCGCCGCGTCCGCCGCCTGCTTCACGGCGCGCGCCTGCTCCACGCTGATGGCGACGTTGGAGGCGTCCAGCACCGCCAGCACCTGGCCCTTCTTCACCTTGTCGCCCACCCGCACGTTCATCTTCGCGATGGTGCCGGTCGCCTGGGGCCCCAGGACCGCCTCGTTCTTCGAGCGGATCTGCCCCGTCACGCGGGTGACGTCGGCGCTCAGCTCCGTGGCCGGAGTGATGGCGCGCACACCCAACGCCGCGGGACCCGTCTGCTCGGGGAGGGCCGGCTTGTTGCTGGCCTTGCCACAGCCCGTCGTCACCACCGCTGCCACTGCCGCGGCCATCCACATGCGTCGAATCACGGTCGTCCTGCTCCTGCCGGTCGCGGGGCGCTTGTCCCCTGGGAGACACTTCCGGGCCGGCTTCTACATGGAAAGTCTGCGGCCCGGAAACTACAGCCTCTGAACTGTCTGTCAAGAGGATACTCCGGAGTACGGACTATCTTCTCCCCGGCACGTCTAACGGCCGTCCGCCGAGCGGGCAGGAGAAAATGACACGACGCGGTGCGTTCGTCCCCTGGCCTCGGGGAGGGGCGCGGTGTGCCTGGGCGGCGGTGCTTGTGGCACCTGGGGGCCCCTGTTATTGATTCCAGAATCAATCCTTTTGCATCAAGGACTCCCCATGCCCCACCCGTTCACCGAGGAACACGAGGCCTTCCGCAACACGGTGCGCAGCTTCGTGGAGAAGGAGATGACGCCGCACGGCCTGGAGTGGGACCGGGCGGGCATCTTCCCCAAGGAGCTGTTCCGCAAGGCGGGGGAGCTGGGCTTCCTGGGCATCAGCCACGACCCGAAGTACGGCGGCAGCGGGCTGGACTACTGGTACGTGACGGTGTTCGCGGAGGAGCTGAGCCGCAGCCTCAACGCGGGCGTGAACATGGCGCTGCTGGTGCAGAGCCAGATGGCCACGCCCATCATCAACGAGATTGGAACGGACGAGCAGAAGCGCGAGTTCCTGGAGCCGGCGCTCAAGGGCGAGAAGATCGCCGCGCTGGGCGTGAGCGAGCCGAGCTGCGGCTCGGACGTGGCCAGCATCAGGACGACGGCGCGCCGGGACGGGGATGACTACGTCATCAACGGCTCGAAGATGTGGATCACCAACGGCACGCGGGCGGACTTCATCACCCTGGCGGTGCGCACGGGCGAGGCCGGCTACGGCGGCATCTCCCTGGTGACGTTCCCCACGGACGTGAAGGGCTTCGGCGTCTCCAAGAAGCTGGACAAGGTGGGCAACCTGTCCTCGGACACCGCCGTCCTCTACTTCGAGGACTGCCGGATCCCTGCCCGCTACGTGCTGGGCGAGGAGAACGAGGGCTTCTACCACATCATGACCAACTTCCAGGGTGAGCGCCTGGTGGGCGCCATCACCACGGTGGCGGGCATGGAGCGGATGATGGAGGACTCCATCCAGTACGGCAACGAGCGCGAGGCCTTCGGCCGGCCGCTGATGAAGTTCCAGGTGTGGCGCCACAAGTTCGTGGAGCACCTGACGGCCATCGAAGCGGCCAAGCGGTTGACGTACCACGCGGTGGACCTCTTCGACCGGAAGGAGAACCCGGTGAAGGAGGTCTCCATGGCGAAGCTGTTCGCGGGCGACCTGGCCCAGCGCGTGGCCTACGACTGCCAGCAGTTCTACGGCGGCATGGGCTACGTGGAGGAGACGTCCATCGCCCGCATGTGGCGCGACGTGCGCCTCATCACCATCGGCGGTGGCACCTCCGAGGTGATGAAGGAGATCATCTCCAAGCTCTACGGCTTCTGAGCGCGCGCTCAGGCGCCGTGGCCCAGGCTCAGCCCTTCCAGGGGCTTGGGCCCGCTGTCGAGCGCGGCGTGCATGACGGTGTCGTCACGCACGCCCTCCCACCTGGCCACCACCAGCGTCGCCACCGTGTTGCCGATGACGTTGGTGATGGCCCGGGCCTCGGACATGAAGCGGTCCACGCCCAGCAGCAGCGCCACGCCTTCCACGGGCACCTTGCCGTTGAGCGCCGCCAGCGTGGCCATCAGCGTGATGAAGCCCGAACCCGTCACGCCCGCGGCGCCCTTCGACGTGAGCAGCAGCACGCCCAGCAGGGTGAGCTCCTCGCCCAGCGTGAGGTCCACGTTCACCGCCTGGGCGATGAAGATGGCCGCCATCGTCAGGTAGATGCACGTCCCATCCAGGTTGAACGAGTACCCGGTGGGCAGCACCAGCCCCACGGCGCCCCGGTCGCAGCCCAGCGTCTCCAACCGCTTGAGCAGCCGGGGCAGCGCGGACTCCGATGACGACGTCCCCAGCACCAGCAAGAGCTCGCTGCGCATGTAGCGCAGCAGCTTCCACAGCGAGAAGCCGGACAGCCGCGCCACCAGCCCCAGCACCACGAAGACGAAGAGGGCGCAGGTGACGTAGACGGCGATGAGCAGCCGGCCCAATGAGCTGAGCGCTTCGACGCCGAACTTGCCCACGGTGAAGGCCATGGCGCCGAAGGCGCCCAGCGGCGCCAGCTTCATGATCATCCCGACGATGCCGAAGAAGACCTGCGCCAGGTCATCCGACAAGTCGAGCACGCGCTGGCCCATGGGCCCCAGGCGGGTGAGCGCCACGCCCGTCAGCACGGCGATGAGCAGCACCTGGAGCAGCTTCCCCTCGGTGAAGGCCGACAGGAAGTCATGCGGGATGATGTCCAGGAGGAAGGGGATGGTGCCCTGCTGCGACGCGGACGCGCGGTACTGGGTGATGCCAGAGGTGTCGATCTGCGCCGGGTCGATGTTCATCCCCACGCCGGGCTTCAGGGTGTTCACCACCACCAGGCCCACGACGAGCGCCAGCGTCGTGAGGACCTCGAAGTAGATGAGCGCCTTGAGGCCGATGCGGCCCACGTGCTTGAGGTCGCCCATCTTCGCGATGCCCGCGACGATGGTGAGGAAGATGACCGGTGCGATGATCATCTTCACCAGCTTGATGAAGCCGTCGCCCAGCGGCTTCATGGACTCGCCCAGGTCCGGCCGCAGCCAGCCGAGGAGGACGCCCACGGTGATGGCCAGCAGCACCTGGACGTACAGATTCTTCAACCACCGCATCCGCACCCCGCTCTCAGGAGGCCGCGGACTATAGCGCCCCGCCTCGGGGCTTCGTTGGCGGCGGGCCGCGTCACTTCTTGCGGAACAGCGCCTCCGCGGCGCTCAGCAGGGCGTCCCGGCTCTCCTTTTCATGGAGGCCGCCCTCGCCAATCTGGAACAGCTCACAGAAGTTGGCGCAGTCCTTGTCCTTGGGCACCTCGGCGAAGGGCTCCTTGCACTCCTTCGCCACGCCCAGGTCGAAGTGACGGCAGTTGCGGCAGGAGCGGATGTCCTCGCCGCAGTGGGGGCACTCATCACGCCGGCCCACCTGGTTCGCGATGATGTCCAGCCGGTGTCCACAGTGCGCGCAGCCGGGCATGGCCTCCTCCATGAAACGGGGACGCCATTGTGCCAGCGGGCCACGCCCCGCGGCGAGCGCTCAGCGCTGCGGGCTGGGCATCAACGCCTGGACGGGCTCCGGGGAGGCGGGCTCCCGTGCGGCGGCTTCGTGCGCTCCGCTGCCCGTGGCATCGAGCAGCTGGTCGTTCAGCCGCTTGAGGAGGAACAGGAGGTACGCGCAGACGGTGGCCAGCGAAGCGACCAGCACGCCCAGCAGCATCCCGCGCTGCCACACGTGCGCCTTCTCCAGGATGGCCCGGCGCTCCGCGAACGTCTTCAGTTGGGCATCCGCCGCGGCGCCGTCGAACCGGGCCGCGTAGTCCTCCGCCTGGGCGGTGCCGCGCTCCATCAGCCACTGGCCCTGCACCTGGAGGGCGTCCGCGCGGGTATAGCAGTAGGCGGCGCCCCCAGCCGACAGCAGGGAGATGCACAGCGCCGTCATCACGCTCCGGGTCGTGCCCATCCAACGTCCTCCGGACTGGCCGTTGCACGGGTAGTGACACCCGCGACTGCTCCAGCTTCCCGAAGACAGTAGCGGATGCTAGGGAGCCCCCCTGACATGGGCAAGCCCTACCGTCCTAAAGACCACTATTTCCAGAAGGCCAAGCAAGAAGGCCTGCGGGCACGTTCGGCCTTCAAGGTCGATGAACTCATCAAGCGCTTCCCCATGGTGAAGAAAGGGCACGTCGTGCTCGACCTGGGGGCGGCGCCCGGAGGTTTCCTTCAGATATTGGCGGACGCCGTGGGGCCGAAGGGCCGCGTCATCGGCGTGGACATCGTCGCCATCCGTCCCTTCAGCCAGCCCTTCGTGCAGACGGCGGTGCTGGACGTGCTCGCGGACGACTTCGACGCGAAGTTGACCGAACTCCATGCCGGCCCCTTCGACGCCGTCATCTCCGACATGGCCCCCAAGACGAGTGGCATCAAGGCCACCGACGAGGCGCGCAGCCTGCGGCTGGCGGGCAAGGCGCTGGAGCTGGCCGCGGCGCGGGGCCGGCCCGGCTCGTCCTTCGTGGCCAAGGTCTTCATGGGCCGGGACTTCGAGGACTTCCGCGACCAGATCCGCGCCCTCTTCGAAGAGGTGAAGGTGGTCCGGCCGGAGGCGACGCGCGGCGCCAGCATGGAGGTCTACCTGGTGGGGCTTCGCCGCCGTGCGCCAGAGGCCCCGGAGGCGAACTGACGTTCATTGTGGAACGTTCGGGTGTCCAGCTGTGTCTAGAGTGCCGACATGCACCGGACCCCCTGGACCCGCGCACCCTTCGTTCGCTTCTGGTTGTTCGCCCTGCTGCTGCTGACCTCGCCCGCGCTGGGGCAGGGCAAGGCGCCGCCTTCGTGGAAGGCCATCGACGCGATGGTCGAAGCGCAGAAGCTGGAGGCCGCCGCGCAGGCCGCCGAGGCCCGCCTGGCGCAGGCGAAGGCCAAGGGCGACGAGGCCGAGTGGACGCGCGCGCTGGTGCGCACGGTGCAACTTCGCACGGGCCTGCATGGCTACGAGACGGCGGTGCGCTTCCTGCGCGAGCAGCCCTGGCCCAAGGGCACGCTGCCTCGCGCCACGCTGAACCTCTTCTACGCGAACGCGCTCGTCACCTACGCGCAGGCCTACGGCTGGGAGGTGCGCCAGCGCGAGTCCGTGGCCTCCTCCGGGCCGGTGGACCTCAAGGCGTGGACCTACGCGGAGATTCTCGCCGAGGCCCAGCGGGCCCACGAGGAGGTGTGGAAGCAGCGGCAGCAGCTCGGCGGTGAGCCCCTCAAGGCGCTGGCCGAATACGTGAAGCCCAACACCTACCCGGCGGGGCTGCGCTCCACGCTGCGGGATGCCGTGTCGTACCTGCGCGTGTCCCTGCTGGCGGACAGCTCGCACTGGCCGCCCGAGCAGGCCAATGAGGTGTACCGCCTGGACCTGGGCACGCTCCTGGAGGGGACGCCCAAGGTGACGCTGACGGACCCCGGCGTGCATCCGCTGATGAAGGTGGCGGCGGTGCTCGGGGACCTGGAGGCGTGGCATCAGGGCGCGGGGCGGCGCGAGTCGGCGCTGGAGGCCCGCCTGCAGCGCTACGCGGTGCTGCACCAGCACTTCACGGACGCGGCGGACCGGACCCGCATCCGGCGGCACCTGGCCGCCTTGCTGCCCGCGTTCCGCGACGTGCCCTGGTCGACCATGGGGCAGGCCCAGCTCGCGGAGCTGGAGCGAGCGGCGGACCACGCCGTGCGTGCCCATGCGCTGGCGAAGGCGTGCGCGGCCACGCACCCCAAGTCCCTGGGAGCCGGGCGCTGCCGCGTGCTCATGGCCGCCCTTGAGGCGCCCGAGTTCAGCATGGGGGCCCTGGCGTCGGACGGGCCGCGCCGCCGCTCCGTCGAGGTCACCCACCGCAACGTGTCCATGCTGCACTTTCGCGCGTACTCCATTGACCTGGAGAAGCGGCTGACCCAGGTGAATGACTACAACCTCATGCCGGAGGGCGCGCCGCTGAAGGCCCTGGTGAAGGGCCAGCGTCCGGTGGCCACCTGGAGTGTTCCGCTGCCGAAGACGGAGGACTTCCGGGAGCACCGCACCTTCGTCACGCCGCCGCTCACGGACCGGGGGACGTACGTCATCATGGCCTCCGCCCACGAGGACTTCCGCGCGACGAACAACCGCATCATCGCGGTGTACCTGACGGTGACGCCTTGGGTGATGGTCGCGCGGCCCTCGAAGGGGAGCCTGCTGGAGGTGCGGCTGGTGGACGGGGACACCGGCGAGCCCGTCCCGAAGGTTCCGTTGCGCCTCATCCGCGTCGACTACGGGAAGGGCTTCAAGGAGGCGGCGCGCATCCTCTCGGACGCGGACGGCGCGGCCACCTTCGACTCGGTTCCGGGCGAGGGCTACCGCAACTTCGTCCTGGTGGCCGGCGCCGGGCGGGACGCGCTGCTGCACCCAGGCCAGGTGCCGTTCTACGTGCGCTATCCGCGCGCGGACACCGATTCGGCGCTCGTCTTCACCGACCGCGCGGTGTACCGGCCCCAGCAGAAGGTGCTGTGGAAGGCGGTGGCCTTCCACGGACAGGGTGAGCAGGCGCGCTACAAGACGCTGGCGGGCCGCACGCTCCAGGTGACGCTGGTCGACCCGAACCACCAGGTGGTGGAGTCCCGGGAGGTCCGCACCAACGACTTCGGCTCCGCCGCGGGCGAGTTCACGATTCCCACCGGAGGGATGCTGGGGGCGTGGGCCGTGCGCGTGAACGCGGGCGGCCGCGCGGGGATTCGCGTGGAGGAGTACAAGCGGCCCACCTTCGAGGTGACGCTGAAGGACGCGAAGGCGCAGCTGCGCCTCAACCGGCCCGCGACGTTCCAGGGCGAGGCCCGCTACTACTTCGGCATTCCGGTGACGTCCGGCGCCGTGCGGTGGCGTGCGTACCGCGAGCCGGTGCTGCCCTGGTGGTGGTGGGGCCCGCGGTCCGGGGCCTCGCAGCGGCAGGTGGTGGCGACAGGCACGTCGCCGCTGGGCGCGGACGGGGGCTTCACCATCGGCTTCACGCCGGAGGCGGACGAGCGGTCCTCGGCCACGCCGGGGCTGACGTGGAGCTACCGCATCGAAGCAGACGCGACGGACGAGGGTGGCGAGACGCGCTCGGCCAGCCGGGCCTTCCGGCTGGGCTTCGTCGCCGTGGAGGCGCGCGTGGACCTGGACAGGGGGTTCCTCCGCGAGGGCGTCGCGGCCGAGGTCCGGCTGACGCGCTCCACGCTGGACGGCGCGCCACAGCCGGGCGCGGGCACGTGGCGGCTGGTGGCGCTGAAGCAGCCCGCGCAGCCCCTGCTGCCCGCCGATGAGCCCTACAGCCTGTCGGAGTACAAGGACCCCGAGGCGGTGTTCACGCCCACGCCTGGAGACGCGCTGCGTCCCCGGTGGTTCGGGTCGTATGCGCCGGAGTCCACCCTCCGCGCCTGGGCGGACGGGGCCGAGCAGGCGACGGGCTCGGTGCGGCACGACACCGAGGGCCTGGCCGTGCTGAAGCTGCCGTCGCTCAAGGCGGGCGCGTACCGGCTGCACTACGAGACGACGGACGCGTTCGGTCAGACGTACACCGTGGGGCGCGAGCTGCTGGTGGCCGGGAAGACGACGCCCCTCGCGGTGCCCGCGATGCTGGTGGCCGAGCGGGAGACGGCGCGGGTGGGCGAGGTGGTGCGGCTGATGGCCGTCTCGGGCTTCAAGGGACAGCCGCTGCTGCTCGACATCTACCAGGGAGAGCGGCGCATCTCCCGGCGCACGCTCACCGCGGGCCAGTCCTCCGGGGTGGTGGAGGTGCCGGTGACGGCGGAGCTGCGCGGCGGCTTCACCGTCGCGCTGTCCACGGTGCGTGACTACCAGTTCCTGCTCTTCTCGAAGTCCATCTTCGTGCCCTGGGACGACAAGGAGCTGCAGCTGGAGTTCGCCACCTTCCGCGACACGCTGCGGCCGGGCGCGAAGGAGACGTGGCGCGTGACGGTGCGCGGGCCGAAGGGCGCGAAGGTGGAGGCGGGCACGGCGGAGCTGCTCGCGTACATGTATGACCAGTCGCTGGATTTGTTCGCGAAGCAGACGCCGCCCAGCGTGGCGTCGCTGTATCCCCAGCGGCACGCCTACGTGGACCTGCGGCCGTCGGTGCGCCTGAGTGACACCCGGTGGGTGGTGAACACGCGGTATGGCGAGGTGCCGAGCTGGTCACCGCCCGAGCCTGACGCCTTGCGCTTCGAGGAGGCCTTTGGCGTCGGCGGCCCGGGCGGGCGGAGGCTACGGCAGATGGTGCGCGGTGGGATGGGGGGCATG
>NZ_JABXEP010000521.1:0-397 GCF_013372605.1 Myxococcus sp. AM009 | reverse complement strand
GGCTGGGCTCGGGCGCCATCTCGTTGCACGGTACGCCCGAGCAGCGCGAACGCTCTCTCACGAAGGTCGCGCGCGGCGAGGCCATCGCTGCATTTGCATTGTCCGAACCGGAGGCCGGCTCCGATGTAGCCGCCATGGCGTGCGCCGCGCGTGAAGACGGCACGGATTACGTGCTCGACGGCGAGAAGACATGGATTTCCAACGGCGGCATCGCCGACTTCTACATCGTGTTTGCCCGCTCCGGCGAGGCGCCGGGCTCGCGCGGCATCAGCGCGTTCATTGTCGAGGCCGGTACGCCAGGCTTTGAGATTGCAGAGCGCATCAACGTGATTGCGCCGCACCCGCTCGCGCGCCTGCGCTTTACCAATTGCCGCATTCCGGCCAGCCAGCGCGTGGG
>NZ_JABXEP010000520.1:0-397 GCF_013372605.1 Myxococcus sp. AM009 | reverse complement strand
CCCATGATTAATTGGTTTATTCCCAAAAAGTACGCGAAAATTAGTAGAGAAGAATTTGAAAGTTTAAATATTGTCAAACCCGCTAAAAATAATACTTTCTGGCCTGTTGCAGGATTTGCAGTGTTATTAACAACCTTAACAAGAAAATATATCTATTTGCTTAACATCCATTTAGAAAAAGAAATAGTTATATTAACATGCTGTATGATACTTCTAGGTGTTTTCGCATTGTTTATATATATAAATACAAAATTGAAGTTACATATTTTTGATAAAAATAAAAGTAATAACGAAAAGATCATATTAATACCTACATTTAAAAATATTTGTTTATCCTTATTTGCTTATATATTATTTGGTGGATTGTCAACAATGGCTCTGAGTATGTTAGTAACTT
>NZ_JABXEP010000519.1:0-397 GCF_013372605.1 Myxococcus sp. AM009 | reverse complement strand
GGCTGATCGACTTCAAACACCGTCATGCGCGATGCCACATCGGGCCGGCGTTGCGCAAAGCTGTCCAGCCCCGCCCCCAGAATCACGTACTGGCTCAACAAGCCACGGCCCGCTTGTTCGATGACGAGGTCTTCGATAAAGCGCGCACGCGCCACAATGGACGCGCGAAACGGACGCGTGAACTGCGGGTCCATGTCGCCCCGTTGTTGCCAGCCGGGCTCCGGGGCGAGCAGCTTCAAGCCTACTGCGTCTTCCAGCACGTGCGGCGGTGCATCGCTGTGCATGTGCAAGGCGCGCCACAACGCGACGCGTGCTGCGGTGCTGTCGGGGGATGCTGTCTGTGGTTCGTCCATTGCTTACACGCCTCCATCGGTGGATCAGTCGGTCAGTCGGTCAG
>NZ_JABXEP010000518.1:0-397 GCF_013372605.1 Myxococcus sp. AM009 | reverse complement strand
ATCTACCGGTGATGCCTACAGCAAAATTCAAGCAACAGCAAACAATCAAGGCTGGATTTTAGCAGGAGCCTGGTTCACCAGAATCATTCAAATGAATGACTCAATCAACAAGGCAGTGAATTCCATGCCAACCAGCAAAGCTGGATCAGGGGGTGTGAAAGATAGTGCTATTTTCAGCGATGCCGAAAAGTACATGGCTGCCTCAAATATGGTATTTCGAGCTGCCCCTAATGCACCTACCGCAACCTCTCCCGATACCAATTCTGATTCGAACAATACAACTGGCGTAGAGCAATCAGACAAAGTGGGGGAAATTGAAGCAGTAGTCACCTCATGGCTTACCACTATCAATCTCTATGAATTGAAGAACGATTCACGCCACCCTCTTATCATCATG
>NZ_JABXEP010000517.1:0-397 GCF_013372605.1 Myxococcus sp. AM009 | reverse complement strand
CGCGTACCCAAGCGCGGCTGGCGCAGCCGTAAGTGGTTGACCAACGCACAGACCTTGGCCTCACGCGCGCTTTGCCGTGTCTCGCTTTGCTGGCGTTTGTAGTACGCCTGGCGGCTGATGCCAATGTAGCGGCAGGCCCTGCCCACACTCAGCCCTTGGACGAGCTTTTGCGTGAGGACCTGCCCGAAGGCTTTTTTACGACGCGCGCCCCATGCTCTTTCTGGATCACGTCGATCACCGCCTCGAACAGGCGTGCCTTCTCTTGGGCCTCCCGCAACTGCACTTCCAATTCCTTGATGCGCTGCTCTGGCGTGAGCGACTTGCGCTGGCTGCTTTGATTTTCCATCGTGGTTTTGGCCTCCGCTGAGGCGCTCCAGTCCTGTCGTCCGTGCTTGCG
>NZ_JABXEP010000516.1:0-398 GCF_013372605.1 Myxococcus sp. AM009 | reverse complement strand
GCACCCGCGCCAACGCTCCACAACAAACCGCGCCGCCTGACAAGGGCGGCGCGGTTTGTTTTTGGGCGCCTGGGGGCAACTTGCAGCGCTCGGGAACATTGCGTGCTAAACCGAATCTTTCGTTTCTGTCACGTTGGGTGACAACGAAGGAGGGCTGTTCAGATGGATTACATCGACTTTGCGCGCACCTGGGTCGTCACCCACGCTGAGTTCCTGCTGACTTGGCTGATCACTGCGCTGCTGGTGATGACGCTGGCCTGGATCGAAATACGCCGCGCCACCCGGCGTGCCGCCATGGCGATGACCGAGGCTGTGGCCACCACGGTTGCGGCGTGTGTGCCCGAAATTGCGGCGGCGGCGCAGAGCGCACATCCGGGCGTATCCGCATCGGCATCCTC
>NZ_JABXEP010000515.1:0-398 GCF_013372605.1 Myxococcus sp. AM009 | reverse complement strand
GAACCGGTTTGGAGGGATTGAGTTGCATGTACTCGGGACAAACAGGCGTGTCCTGCTGTCAGACGTGTGGTTGTCTCTTTTCGAGAGGCGGCATAACTAGAATTATGCTAGCACGGCAATGCTAAGTAACGCAACGAAGCCATATAATGTCTAATCACATTTCTTCGGAATACCAGTTATGCACGGCTCTTCAATCAACGTCGCGTCCCTGCTTTTCTACGGATTTTTCGTCCTGCTGGCGTTCCTGGTACTGCCTCCGCTGCGGGCCATCCTCGTGTGGATGTTCAAGGAGTTGTCGCCGCACTCGGCCCTTTGGGGGCACGTCAAGAGCCTTCTGCACTTGCTGTGGGAGGCGCACGCGACGGTTCTGCGCAATCTGCAGCCGCGCGCTAAGGTGC
>NZ_JABXEP010000514.1:0-399 GCF_013372605.1 Myxococcus sp. AM009 | reverse complement strand
AATGCTATGTGTTCGTTCGGATTACGTTCGACATCAAACTCATCGGGGTCCAGGAATTGGTCGGAGTCGCGGTTAGCCGAAGTGATAGAGGTAAATGCTGGGCTCCCCGCCGATAGCGCGGTTCCGGCAATGACGACATCCTCGGTGACAACTCGCAAGTGCTCAATTTCAGTTGCCGGATTAAACCGGACTATTTCTTCAACCGCACGAGCGACACGGCCTGGGTCTTCAACGAGCCGTTCATATTGATCGCGGTTGTGCAGCAGGCTCGCCAGCCCGTTTGTGATCACGGCGATCGGTGTGTCGACTCCTCCGATCACGACGGTGAGGAGCATGCCGACAACCTGCTCGTCGGTCATGGTGGACTGTTGCCGGTTCGCCTGGGCGATCGTGCTAAGT
>NZ_JABXEP010000513.1:0-399 GCF_013372605.1 Myxococcus sp. AM009 | reverse complement strand
GCGCAGGCCACTGTTCGCCCCGAGAAATTCGTGCCCGATGGCATGCCGCTTTATGCCGGCGCAACGCTGGAACTGCGTGCGGAAGTGAATGTTCTGGGGGATGAAGTGAAACTGAAAAATGTTTGCCGCTGGGCAGATTCAGATAAGGCGGCATTTGAAGCCGTCGCCGATTTGGTGTTGATTCGTCTACCCAAAGCATCACCCTTTCGCACGCTGACGATGCGCGAGCTTCGTGAGACGCTGACCGAGGCGGGTCTGAACATGGCGGTGCTTCGACTGGCGGGCGCTACGACATGCACGGTCGCACGAACCGATGTGAAGTACGACGAAAAGACGGCATTGGATCAATGGATCGCCGCCCGCGAAACCGGACAAGCCAAACCTGCCTTGATCGAAGCC
>NZ_JABXEP010000053.1:0-49465 GCF_013372605.1 Myxococcus sp. AM009 | reverse complement strand
GCTGACGGGCCCACCCATCCCCGTCCCGACCTGCAAGTCCACCCCGCAGACGAGCGCGACCACCATTCCCTGGAGCAGCAGCTCGGTTCCCGCGAAGACGCCCGCCGCGCAGCATCCGGCCCAGGGAACGCCTCCAAGCTCCCGCCGGAGCGCCGACGCCAGGTCATTCGCGTCATATTGGTCCGTGCAGAAGACCAAGGCGAAGGTGGGCGCGTCCGCGCCTCGCAGCGCCTCCGCGCTCGCCTCCCGGACGGCGACTTCGCCATCGGGCGAGCTGCTCTTTCCAATCCGCATCCGCATCCCACTGGAATCGATATCCACGCGCGTGCTGGCGTGCAGGTGGCGCTGGCTTCGTTCGGCCGAAGCGGGCGCCTTGTGGGCCTGCCTCGGTTGACACCCCCTCGTTCGCCCGGTTGTATCCGCGTGCTCATCGAGTCAATGCCGTGTGTGCTTGAAAAGGGGGACCTCGTGAGAAACGGAACCGTCATCTTCGCTCTGGCCGTCGTGATTTCCGTGGGGTGTGGCGATGCCGCGGACCCGGACCCCGGCGGGTGCCCCGAGACGGGCACGGGGACGTTGGAGTTGTCGATTGAGGGACTGCCGGCCTCCGCCAGCCCTCACGTCCTCCTCCGCCGAGGCAGTGAGTCCCGGGAGGTTCGCGCGGGTGGCCGGCTGGCGGGGCTCGCGGCGGGCATGTGGACGCTCTCCCCGGAGCCGGTGGCGGTGAGCGGCGGCCGGGTTCGCGCCGCCTATGATGCGCCGGCGCGCCAGCTCTGCGTCTTGGATGGAGAGGTGGCGAACGCGGCCCTCCAATACGCGCTCATCCCCAGCAGCCAGCGGCTGTGGCTGTCCACGAGCAATGGGGCGGCCGAGGTGGAGGCCTTCGCCGCCGTGGACCTGGAGACCACGGGCGCGCCGTCGGCCGCCGTCCAGCTCGGTTCGAGCCCGGGCATTCCCCGGGCTTCAGGGCTCGCGTTCGACAGGCGTGGCAACCTCTGGGTGGCGCTGGGGTCGGGGGAGCTGCGGCGCTACCCCGCCAGCGACCTGGGCGCGTCTGGCGTCAAGAGCCCCGATGTCATCATGCGCGGCGGCGTGTTGAGCGCTGGGAGCCCGGGCCCCATCGCCATTGCATTCGATGCCGCTGGCGACCTCTGGACCTCCATCGGGTTCAGCGACACCGTCATCCGGTTTGGCGCGGCCCAGCTTGTCTCCGGCACCGCTCCGGCGCCGCAGGTCGTGCTGAGCGGGCTGGGAGCCCCCTCCACGCTCGCGTTCGACGCCACGGGCAACCTCTGGGTGGGAGACGTGACGGCCGGGGCGTCCCGCGTCCACAAGGTGGCCGCATCGAGCCTCCAGGCGTCGGGCGCCGTGACGCCCGTTGTGAGCATCGACGTGATGGAAGCCTCTCCGGGCAGGAGCTTCGCGGGCCCCGCGGGGCTCGCCTTCGATGGGGAGCGGAACCTGTGGGTGTCCTATGGCGCGAGCGGCGTCGTCGTGCGGCTCACGCCCGCTGACCAGGAGGGCTCCGGCGCGGTGAGCGTCGTCCCGAGCATCCAGATTGACGCGGGCGGCCCCAAGGAAGTCGCCTTCGACGAAGGCGGGGGCCTGTGGATGGCCTACGACTCCGGGAGGATTTCCCGGCTGAGCCCGAGCCAGCTCAGCGTCTCTGGCGCGCCCACGCCTGACGTCGTCATCTCCAGCCCCGACCTGGGGGCCACGCATGGCGTCGCGGTGTATCCGGCCCCCGCGAACCTGCCCTTGTTTCACCGGCTGCCGTGACACGGCGCGGGGAGGGCAGGGGGCTCGGCAACTTCCCGCGCGGAATCGATTTGGGAGCTGACGTCAGTGTAGGGGACGCGACGGCGATGGGGATGCAGGGAGTCCGTATAGAAGTCCAAGACGCCGCGTCGTTGTTGCGGGAAGGCGACGTCTTCGTCATCACCGGGCTGGTGCTGCTTCCCCAAAGCCACTTCCAGGAACGCTTCGCGAGGCCCCGGGCTGAGGAGGGGCATCGGCGGCAGACGGTGCAGTCGCGGTGGGGCTACGCCCGTGTTTCGGGATGACGCACTGTTGTTGTAACTAAGCAACGATTGCCCCTGCCCAGACCAACGCAGCGCGGACGCAATGGAACAGCATGCGCCCCGACTTCCGGCGCCACTGGGCAAATCGATTTGGCGCGTGGCCCACCGACACCACTGGGACACCCTACGAGGGGCATCACGTTCAGGACCTCTGGCACGGAGGCAATCCCACCGACTGGGACAACATCATTCCGTTTCCGCAGGACCTGCACCAGCAACTCCCGTCCGCGTACAAGCAGTGTTACGCGAACAACCCACCGTGGACCAGGACCGGGGTGGACTATCCCAATGGAGAATGCCCTTCCATGAAGGACCTTCTCGCGGAGGTGTCGCGCCTCCACTTCCCGAACCCTCCTGCGACGCCCGAGCAAATTGAAGCGTTCGAGCACAGCGCAGGTTGGCGTCTGGACCCGGACTTGCGCGCCTTCTATCTGCACTGCAACGGTGCGCGCCTCTTTGACCGCATGGACCCTGCCTTCGCCTTCGCTCCGCTGGCGGAGCTTCGTCGTGCCCGGCTCGTCATGCGTAACGACGACAGCGAAGATGCCGGGCCCGCGTCTTGGTATGCCCTCTGCCGTGTGCGGGATAGCAACTTCATCCTGCTTGACGTGAGCGAGCAGCATGACGGCCGCTCCCCCCTTCGTGACGGCTACAACGAGGCGTTTCCAGACCCGGGCTACTGCCCCAAGATTGCCAGGTCGTTTCGGGAGTTCTTGATGGGGGCGCTCAGGTCGGAGGAGCGGTGGTTCTGGCTGTCAACCGAAGATTAGCTGTGGATGGGTCGGAAACCGCATGGCCTGGGCCAGCCGCGCCACGGCCGTCTTGAACTCGCGCCGCTCCACCTCCTGAGCGGCCCTGACAGACGGCTCTCGCCATGCGTGCCCAGTGGCATGCCAGCGACGAGGGTAGCAGGGCTGAGCGTCTTCCGTGCGCTTCGCTCATGACGCGCAACGAACCGTTGAGTGGCCGGGCGGGGGGCTTCCGTCCCCCGTTGCCAGGACGGTAGCGTTGCCCGCATGGCATCGGGCACCGTCTTGCTGCGACTGGGTGTGTTGGGAGGGCTGCTCGCGGGTTCCGGCTCGCAGGCGGCGGAGGCCACGGAGGCTCCCCGCGCCGAGGAGGCTCCCGAGGCCTACGAGTCCTCCTCCGTGCAGTGGCAGCTCCTGGTGGGCGGCCTCACCTCGCTGGACGGCTACGCCTCAACGGGCTACCAGGGATGGTTGCTCGGGGCCGGCTGGGAGTTTCCCCGGCTGCGCATCCGCTTCCAGTACCTGGCGGGCCTCCCGTCGAGCATGGTGGACACCCGCACCGAGGTGAAGCTGGAGCAGTATGTCTTCGGCTTCTGGCTGGACACGCCCGTGCTCCGCTCGGGTGAGTGGCGTTGGAGCGTGGGCGCGGGGGCGGGCTTCCTCCTCTTCGGCCGGACGGCTTTTGCCCGCGTGGGCGGGCTGGACACCGCGGGCCCCCGCTTCCTCCCCGCGTTCCTCACGGGGCCGGATACCTCCCTGCGCTGGCGCTTCTCCCGGTACCTCGCCGTGGAGGGCTCGCTGGCGATGGACGTCGCCTTCGGCCGCCCCCTCATCGGCTTCCAAGGTCCGCAGGGCTTCGAACCGCTCTATGAGGGCTGGGCCATCCGGCCACGGCTGAGCGTCGCGCTGATGGTCTTCCCGTGAAAGGTGGCCGTCCGATGAACAACCGTACTGACCTCGCATCGCACACGCTTCGCGGGCCCTTCCGGCACCTGCTCGTCCTGGCGCTGCTGGCCTGGAGCGGAGGCTGCGCCGTGGAGGACCCGATTGCACGACTGCGCGGCGCGGACAGTGGCACGGGCACCTTCTCCACCGACGACGAGGCCCTGCTCTTGGGTGAGGACAGCCTGGAGCTGGCGCTGCCGGATTGCGTGGAGGCCGAGCCAGCGGGGGACGCGGGCGTGGCCTGCGAGGACGCGGGGACGCCAGACGTTCCGTAGTCGCCTGGTGGCCAGCGTGGGTGGACCTCCCACGCGGTGGGACCCGACAGTGAATCGCACGCCCCGAGGTCCAGGAACTGGCGCGGCCGGAGTCTCGTGTCCATGTTGCGCGCGTCCATCCGGTGAACAGGAAGGTGCGCGTGTTCCAGCCAGCTCCTCGCGATGCGCGGGCCCAAGACGGGAGCTGGCCCGTGTTGCTGTGGGAGCCTGCTTCCACGCGGCCCCGCGCTGGGACGTCCCGGTCAGCGGAGAAGGCATCGACGCCCTGCGCCACGGCGCCCGTGGTGCTGGAGGTGCGCCCGCGGCTGCGCCCGGCGGATGGCGACGTGACGGTGGGCAGCGGCGCCGAGTGCGACATCGTCCTGGCCGAGCCCACGGTGTCCCGCCTGCATGCGCGCCTTCGTCGTGAGCCGCACACCGGGCTGTGGTGCGTGACGGACCTGGAGAGTGAGCGAGGGACGTACCAGGACGGGGTGCTCATCCTCCCGGGCCGCCCGGCGCCGCTGCTGTGCCGTTCCCGGCTCACGCTGGGGAACGTGGAGCTCCTGTTCCTCCGGACGTATGCCTTCGAGCAGTCCGTGCGCGCGTCCTCGCTGACGCCCCCGGTGCGCTTGACCCGCCGGAGGTGACCTCCTAGAAAGGGCGCGCCCTTGGGTGCCCATGCCGGGCTTTCAAGAGGGAAGCCGGTGTGAGTCCGGCGCGGTCCCGCCACTGTGAACGGGCAGCCCTGAGGTCAGGGCCGGGGGCTTCGGTTTGTCGCCACTCCAGCCGCGGCCGAGCGCCGCTCCGGGGGAAGGCGGAAGTCCTCTTCTGGCATGACGCAGCGTGCGCCAGCCGCCAGAGCCCGTCAGCCAGGAGACCTGCCCAGGGGTGCGGCCGAGCCTTTCGCGGGCCCGGGCGGTTGGCCTTCTCTCTTCGTCGGAGGGAGCGGAAGGCGGAGCATGCGGTGGAACTTCCTCGCCGGGCCTGTCGTGTGCCTGGCGCTCAGCCTTCCATGTCCCGCCGGGGCGCAGCCCTCCGAGGCCGAGCCCGCCCCCACGCGCACCACCGTGGTTCGCGGCAGGACACCGCCTCCGCCTGAGTCTCCAGAGCGGAGGGACCCGACGGGCGCCATCACCGTCATCGACGCGCGAGAGCGCGCGGGCGAGGCGCGCGACACGGCGGAGCTGCTCGTGGGCTCGGTGGGGCTCGCGGTGCAGGACTCCGGTGGCTACGGCCAGAGCAAGAGCCTGGTGGTGCGGGGCGCGTCATCCAACGGCGTGCTCGTGTTCCTGGATGGGATTCCGCTCAACGGCGCGGGCGGCCTGTCGGACCTGTCGCTCATCCCCTCCGCGCTGGTGGAGCGCTTCGAGGTGCTGCGAGGTGGCGCGGGCGCGCGCTATGGCTCCGGCGGCCTGGGCGGCGCCATCAACATCATCACTCGCGCGCCAGGGCCGAACCTGCGCACGAGCGGCGAGGTGACCTACGGGAGCTGGAACACGGCGCTGGGCCACGTCGCCGCCACGGGGCCGCTGCTGGGCGGGCAGGCGCTGCTGCTGGTGCACGCGGGCCGCTCGGATGGCGACTTCGCCTACGACGTGGACGACCTGCCCGCCGTGGACGGCAACCCCCAGGTCTCCGAGCGGCGTGCCCGCAACGACGCGCGGGGAGGGGGCGCGCTCCTGCGCTACCGGCGACGGCTGGCGGGAGGCTCGCGGCTGGATGCGCTCGCGGAGCTGTCCCTGGAGGACCGCGCCATTCCGGGCACCGTGCAGAATCCCCAGTCCACCGGAGACCAGGCGCTGGGGCGGCTGGCGCTGGGCCTCCGCTGGTCGGGCGTGCTCGACGGGCTGGGGCAGGGGAGCGCGCGAGGCTTCTTCCGGCGTGATGGCCTGGAGGTGACGGGGCGCATTCCCGGCGCGGGCGGCGCGCAGCGGCACTCGGTGGGCGGCGTGGAGCTGGAGGGCCGCGGGCCGCTGGGAGCGCGCCAGTCGCTGACCGTCACGGTGGCGACCTCGGGTGAGACGGTGACGCAGGAGGAGGGCGCGCAGGCCGCCTCGTGGTGGCGCGCCAGCGTCATGGCCATGGATGAGGTGCGGCTCTTCGGCGGCGCGCTGGACGTGGTGCCTTCGATGCGGTTGGAGCGGGTGGGGCCGTACTGGCTGCTGTCGCCGAAGCTGGGCGCCTCCGTCGAGCTGGGGCGCGGCTTCGGGCTGCGCGCCAACGCCGGTCAGTCCCACCGCGCGCCGTCCTTCCTGGAGCTGTACATCCGGCAGGGCACGCTGCTGCCCAACCCCGGATTGAAACCCGAGCGCGCCCTGTACGCGGACGCGGCGGTGAGGTGGCGCTCCGGCCCGGAAGACGGCGAGGACGCGGCGCCGCGCTGGGGCTTCACGCTGGGCGGCTTCGCGGCGCTGTATGAGAACCTCATCGCCTATGAGCTGTACCCGCCGCTGATGGCGCGCCCGTACAACTTCGACGCCGCGCGCGTGTGGGGCCTGGAGCTGGAGGGCGAGGCGCGGCCCCTTCCCTGGCTGCTGGCCAGCACGGGCTACACGTATCTGCGCACGGAGAACCGCTACGGGGACCCGCGCTTCTTCGGCAAGGACCTGCCGAACCGTCCCAGGCACAAGTGGGTGGGGCGGGTGCGCGCGGGGCCGGACTGGCTCAACGCCCGCGCGGAGGTGCTCTACCAGTCCGCGCAGCGCATCAACCGCACCGGCTCGCTCGACTTGCCCTCGCGCACGTGGGTGAGCGCGGGCGCGTCCAGCACCTTCCTTCACGGGCCGGACCTCACCCTGTCCGTCGAGCTGAAGAACCTCCTCGACGTCCGGACCTTCGACTTCACGGGCTTCCCGCTGCCGGGACGCGCCGTCTACGTGACGCTCGCGGTGGCGCTCGAGCCAGGCGCGTCACCGTCTTCCTCCTCTCCTCGGGAGCTCCATGACTCGCCCGCGTCCCCTGTCCCCTGAGCCGTCCCTTCCGACCTTGCTGCTGGCGGCCGTGGCGGCGCTGCTGCTCACCGGGTGCCCGGAGGAGGGCGCGGTGTGCACCTCCGGCCTGTCCGTCTGCGGCGAAGCTTGCGTGGACCTGGGCGGCGATGCCGCGAACTGCGGCGCCTGTGGCAACGCGTGCGGTGACGGGCAGACGTGTCAGGCCAGCGTCTGTGGCTGCCGCCCGGGGACGGAGTCCTGCGGTGGCGCGTGCGTGGCCACGGCGAGCGATGTCGCCCACTGCGGCGCCTGTGGCAACGCGTGCGCCGCAGGGCTCGTGTGCGAAGCCAGCGTGTGTCGCGAGGGCTGCTCAGAAGGCAGCTTGCGGTGCGGGGGCTCGTGCGTGGACGTGCGCGCGGACGTGCTCAACTGCGGCGCCTGCGGCAACGTGTGCCCGGACGTACAGACGTGTCACGAGGGCCGCTGCGGCTACGACGTGGTGGCGGCCTGCTACACCAACGGGCAGCTCGTGGGCATCCAGGCGGGGACGGACCAGCTCGGGCCTCGGCGTCAGTTCGGTTCGGGGGTGCAGACGCTCGCGTCCTGGGACGGCTACGTGCTGGCCGCGGACGCCACGGCGTCGAAGCTGCTCCAGGCGGCGGGCGGCGCGCTGGGGACGGTGGTGGAGGAGGACTCGCTGGGCGGGGTGTCGGGCTCGCCCAACGACATCCTGGTGGACCCGCCTTATGTCTACGTCGTGGACTCGGTGAACAACACCTTGCAGGTGCTCAAGCAAGAGGGCCCCTCCCAGGGCGCGGGGCTGGGGCTGCGCACCGTGACGCAGGTGAACCTGGGGGCGAACACCAGCCCGCAGGCGGTGGCGAAGTGGGGCACCACGCTGTACATCCCCTTGTTCGGCACGGGCGGCTCCATGTTCCAGTTTGGCAACGCCGTCGCGCGCGTGGACATCTCCAACCCCGAGCAGCCGCGCAAGGTGGACACGATTTCGCTCACCGGGCTGGACCTGAAGCCCTTCGACGGCGGCACGGTGTTGCCGCTGCCCTACTCCGTCGCGGCGACGGAGGCGGGGGTGTACGTGAGCCTCACCAACCTGAATCCCTACAACGGCTACAAGCCCAATGGCCCGGGCATGCTCGCGAAGATCGACCCCGCGAGCGGCGGCGTGAGCGCCATCGACCTGGGCGCGGCGGACTGCCTCAACGCGGGCTACGTGGAGGCCGTGGGTGACCAGCTCGTGGTGGCCTGCCTGGGCGAGGCCGAGTACGACGAGGCCAACGGGCACAGCGCCAGCGCCGTGCGCGCCTCCGGGTTGGTGCTGGTGAAGAACGACGCGCCCGTGGCGGCGTACGCGCTCACGGCGGGGTGTGCGCCCGGAGCGCCGGGCTGCAACCTCTCCGTGGCCAGCCGCTTCGCGGTGTCGGAGGGCGCGGTGTACCTGGCGGATACGAACGCGGGCCGCGTCTTCGTGGTGGCGGTGGAGGACGGGCGGTTGGTGGAGCGCCGCGGCTTCTCTTCGCCCCAGGCGCTGGGGCCCGCGCTGGAGGCGTGCCCCGTGGACCCGCGCCGGCCCGTGTCCAATGCCATTGACGTCACCGCCCTGCACTGAGGAAGCGCACGCCATGCCCATGAACCTGACTTCCACTTCGCGTCCCCGCTCGGGCACGTCCGTCCTGCTCGCCACGGTGCTGTGCCTGCTCTCCGGTACGGTGAGCGCGGCGGAGACCTCGAGGCTGAGGACGCTGGGACCGCCCGTGCCTTCCAAGGTGCGGCGCGTGGTGACGCTGGCGCCCTCGCTGTCGGCGATGGTGCTGTCCCTGGGCGCGGGGAGCACGCTGGTG
Source organism: Myxococcus sp. AM009 (assembly GCF_013372605.1). Lineage (NCBI taxonomy): Bacteria > Pseudomonadati > Myxococcota > Myxococcia > Myxococcales > Myxococcaceae > Myxococcus > Myxococcus sp. AM009. The sequence goes on along the minus strand of NZ_JABXEP010000053.1, from coordinate 40,644 downwards.
GGCGTGTCCCGCTTCGACGAGGCGAAGGACGTGGCGAAGCTGCCCCGCGTGGGCGGCTTCACGGACCCTTCCGTGGAGGCGGTGATTGCGCTCAAGCCGGACCTCGTCCTGGTGCAGCCCGGGCCGGGCAACCAGCGTCCGGTGGAGAAGATGGCGGAGCTGGGCGTACCCGTGTTGCTCCTGCCGCTGCACTCCGTGGCGGACGTGCTCGCGGCCATGCGCGCGGTGGGGAAGGCGCTCGGACGGGAGAAGGCGGCGGAGGCGGTGGTGGTGGGCATCGAGGCCACGCGCGCGCGCATCCAGGAGGCGGCGAAGAAGCTGCCCGCGCCGCGGGTGCTGTTCGTCTATGGCTTCACGCCGCTCGTGGTGGCGGGGCCTGGCTCCTTCGCGGATGAGCTGCTCCGGGACGCGGGCGGCGTCAACGTGGCGGCGGACGCGGGCTCCGCGTACCCGGTGTACTCGGTGGAGCGCGTGGTGCGCGCCCGGGCCTCCGTGGTGGTGGATGCCGCGGACGTGGACGTGGGCAAGGACAAGCTGCGGGCACTGCCCGGCCTGTCCAGCGCGCGCTGGGTGGACCTGCCCTCCATGGCGCTGCTGCAGCCGGGACCTTCGCTGGGGCGGGGGCTGGAGGAGCTCTTCCGTTTGCTGCATCCGGAAGGAACGGGTAAGGCCGCGCCGTGAGCGAGCCGGCGACATCCCAGCGTGCACAGGGCGGAGCGGGAGGTTTTCGCGCCTCGCGCGCGGTGATGTTGTTCGGGGGCTTCCTCGTGGTGGCGGTGGGGTGCATGGCCGTGGCGGTGCGCTTCGGTGAGCAGTCCATCTCCCTCACCGCCGCGCTGACGGAGCCCACGTCCACGGATGCCGTCATCTTCTGGTCGCTGCGGCTGCCGCGCGCGCTGCTGGGGGCCATCGTGGGCGCGGGGCTGGCGGCCTCGGGCGCCACGCTCCAGGGGCTCTTGCGCAATCCGCTGGCGGACCCGTTCGTGCTCGGCGTGTCCGGCGGAGCGGCGATGGGGGCGACGCTGGCGCTCGCGGTGGGGCTCGGCACCGTGGGGGACGTGGCACCGGGCCTGGGCGGCGCCATGGCGCGGCTGTCCGCGCCCGCGCTCTTCTCCTTCCTGGGCGCGGGGGCCGCCATCCTCTTCGTCCTCTCCGCCAGCCGGGGCTCCGCGTCGCGCGCGCCCTATGCAGCGCTGCTCACCGGCGTGGTGTTCAACGCGTTCGCCTCTGCGGCCATCACCCTGGTGAAGACGCTGTCCGACCCCGACCGGCTGGGGGAAATCCTCTACTGGCTCGCCGGCGCGCTGGGGTACGAGCGCGGCGGTACGCTGGTGCTCTCCGCGCTGCTCCAGGCCGGCGCGATTGGCGTCATGTGGGTGCTCTCCGCACGGTTGAACCTGCTGTCGCTGGGGGACGATGACGCGGCGTCCCTCGGTGTGCCGGTGGCGGCGACGCGCCGCTGGCTGCTGCTGGCCACCAGCGCGAGCGTCGCGGGCGCGGTGGCGCTCACGGGGTTGATTGGCTTCGTGGGGCTCATCGTGCCGCACCTGCTGCGGCTGGCCTTCGGGCCGGACCAGCGGCTGCTGGTGCCCCTGTCGGCGCTGGGCGGCGCGGCCTTCCTCGTCCTGTCGGATTTGCTGGCGCGGCTGGCCTTCCCCTTGTTTGGGGCCGAGCCTCCCGTGGGCGTCGTCACCGCGCTGCTGGGCGGCCCGCTGTTCCTCGCGCTGCTGCGGCGGCGGGTGCGGCTGGGGGCCAGTCATTGACAATGGCTTGCACCCGCCATATCCCCGCCCGCGTCCTCGGTGTCGCCGTGATTCCACGGTGACTCAAGGGAACCCGGTGTGAATCCGGGACTGCCCCGCAGCGGTGAGCAGGAACGAACGCCGTCACGTGAAGCACTGGCCCGAAGCGGGCTGGGAAGCGACGGCAAGTAGGTGGGTGCTCCGTGCACCCGCGCCTGCGAGTCCGAAAACCTGCCGAAGACCCGTGCCTCTGGCACGGACATCACCGAGGCCTCCGAGGGGAGGCGGCGGGGGCGGTGCCGTCCGGCGCGTGTGATGTGCGCCGGGGCTCTGCCTTCGACCGTGTCCTCCTGGAAGCCCATCCGCCCGTGGGGGCGGAAGAGGGAGCGAGGACACCATGAAGTACGCCGATGTGAAGCGCGCGGGAGCCCGCACGAAGTCCCTGATGTTCGTCACGGCCAGCCTGGTGCTGGCGGTGACCACGGGCTGCGGCTCCGAATGCGTGGACGCCTTCGACTGCCGCAGTGAGAACGGCCCCGCGCCGGAGGGCCAGGCGTGGACGTGCGCCGCGGAGAAGTGTGAGACGCGGCCCATCCAGCAGGTCCCCGAGCCCGACGCGGGCACCGAGCCCGACGCGGGCACGGAGCCGGACGCTGGCACGGAGCCGGACGCGGGCACGGAGCCGGACGCTGGCACGGAGCCGGACGCGGGCACGGAGCAGACGTGTGAGACGGCGCCGCACGACCCCGTGCTCGGCACGCTCCAGCTCCAGACGGGCTTCGAGGCCACGGGCTCCGCGCCGCTGCCGGACGACGTGCTGGCGCTGGCCGCCTCGCCGGGCCCCACGTATACGGTCTACGCCGTGCGTGGCAGTGGCATGGGCATCGACGTCGGCATGTACTCGCTGGGCATCTGGCCCGACCTCCAGCCGGACGACACGAAGCTCTTCGACGTCGTCTCGCCCGCGGACCGCGCGGGGACGGCGACGGTGTTCTCGAACGGCTTCCTGGTGAACGACAGCCGGTATCTCTTCGCGGGCTACACCACGTCCGCGACGGGCGCGCTGGGCTCGGTGGCCGCGTATGACCTGGCGTCGCCCGCCGCGTCCTCCTACATCGATGCGCAGGCCAACTTCACCGCGGCCAGCTTCACCTCGGGGGAGGACTCCGTGCTGCTCGTCAACAGCGTGAGCCTGGGCAACGCGGGGGGCGGCCTGGGCGTCTTCGGCCTGGTGACCTCCGAGACCCCCTTCCAGACGGTGCGCCTGGCCAACTTCCCGGCGGGCGAAGCGGGCGCCAGTGGCTTCACGGCGGTGACGGACAATGGAATCGCGATGCTGGGCTTCTCCAGCAGCGTGGACTTCAGCAACAAGGCCCGCGTGGTGGCGCCGTCGGTGCTCGCGGCTGCGCTGCGCGGCGGAGCTCCCGTGGACCTGGGCACGCAGGCCGAGCTCGTGGTGGACAGCGACTTCAACGGGGCCTCCACCTTCGGTGAGGGCGTCGCCGTCAAGCGCGGCGGCTACAACGAGAACTGGCAGTTCGTCTCCACCGATGTGTCTCGCTACGCCCTGTCCCTGGGCATTGAGCCTGGCGCGGTCGTCATTGGCGAGCGCACGCCGGTGCTGTCGTTCGTGGACGCGTGCACCTCCGTGACGCAGCTGGCGCACCTGGGCTCGGACCTGCTGGTGGGCGTGGATGACAAGAACGGCCAGCGGCTGGTGCGCATCCAGGTGGCCCGGTGAGCCATCGCGGCCTCCAGCGCTTCGCCTGGGGCACGGCGCTCGCCGTGCTCCTGGGCGCCGCCGCGTGCGGTGACGCGTCCTCCAGCGTCGACGAAGACGCGGGAGCGCCGGATGGCTCCACGCCGCTGGAGCCCGATGCCGGACTGCCGCCCGAGGACCCCTACGCGGACGAGGTCGTCCTCTTCGAGCCGGGTGACAGCGCGGGCTTCGGGCAGGACCGCTTCCCGGACGTCGTGCTCGGGCCTCCTTCGGGGCTGGGGCCGGACAACGGCTCTCTGGACGTGCTCTCGCTGGGGCGGGGCGGCACCATCGTCCTGCGCTTCACCGACCTCGCGGTGGTGGATGGGCCGGGCGTGGACCTGCTCGTGTTCGAGAACACCTTCCTCGTCGCGGGCGGACCGGCCACGTACTCCGAGCGGGGCATCGTCTCCGTCAGCGACGACGGCGTCACCTGGTACGACTTCCCGTGCGCCACCACGGACGCCGCGGGCGGCTACCCAGGGTGCGCGGGCGTCGCCACCGTCCAGGCCAATCCGGCCAACGGCGTCAGCGCCACGGACCCCGCCGTGGCGGGGGGGGACGGGTTCGACTTGGCGACGGTGGGCCTGGAGCGCGCGCGGTACGTGCGCATCGTCGACGCGGGCAACAACCGCTACGGCGGCACCTCCGGGGGCTTCGACCTGGACGCCGTCGCGGTGGTGAACGGTGAGTCGCTTCGGAGCGGCACCCCGTGAAGCGGCTCCCGCCACGGCCATGTCCCCTGTCCATGACGGGGGAGGTGGATCGCCGCGCCGCGCTCGGCACGCTGCTCAAGGGCACCTGTGCCCTGGCGGCGCTCGGGGCGGGGTGCGGTGACGGGTGGCGGGAAGCCGTGGTGCTCGACCCTCCCGATTCGGGAGGGCCGGGCCCGTCCTGTGCGCCGCGGGCGTCCGAGGGCCCGCCCGGAGAGGACTGGGTGGAGGTTTCCTTGGTGGATCACCCCTCGCTGGAGGTCCCCGGCGGCGCCGCGGAGGTCCGTGTTCCCCAGGCGCTGCTGGACGTGGTGGTGGTCCACACGTCACCTGGCTGTTACGCGGCGCTCTGGCGCATCTGCACGCACGGTGATTGCGCCGTGGACTGGGTGCCGGCCGACGGCGTCATGGAGTGCCCCTGCCATGGCTCCCGCTTCAGCCAGGAGGGGCAGGTGCTGAATGGCCCGGCGTCCCGGCCGCTCGCGGCCTTCCCCGTGGTGAGGCAGGGCGCCTCCCTCTTCATCCACCGGCCCCGCTGAGCAGCCGCTCGAAGCAGCCGCACCGCAGGTGAAATGACGCGGTGCGGGGCGCCACGCCCTGGCGCCGGGTTGCGGAATACCCGCACTGAGTCAGTGTCTCCTTCTCTCAACAGACGGGAGAGTCGTGTAAGGTCGCGCCCTCGATGTGGCAGATCATCATCAATGGGCCCGGCTACTTCGACACGTCGTACGATCTGCCTGAGGGCGTGACGAGCCTCGGCCGTGCGGACGAGAACGATATCGTCCTGGGCGGCGACCTCGTGTCACGCCGGCATGCGCGGCTGTACGTCGACGGCGACGTGCTGCGAATCGAAGACCTGGGCAGTCGCAACGGCAGCCGCATCAACGGCGCGCCCTTGCAGGGCTCTCGGCAGCTCGTCGCCGGAGACTCGGTGGCGCTGGGCGAGAATGTCCTCGCCGTGCGCCAGCCCAACACCGTGGAGAACGCGGCCACGGAGATGGTGGACCTGGGCGCGGGCGGCGTCGTGCGCTTTGGCCACGGCCAGGACGTGGGCCCCTCCGTCCTGCTGGCGAAGAACGTGCGCGACGCGGACGTGCTGCGGCTCCTGGACAACGTGGGCCCGGTCTCCTTCGACGACAGCTTCTCCGCGTCCGCGCCGCTGCCCGCCGCGAGCCCGCGCGTGGGGCAGGAGACGCTGGTGCTGTTGTTCCGCACCGCGGAGGCGCTCTCGTCGGCCACCACGCTGTCGTCGTTCCTGGACACCACCATGGACCGGCTGCTGGAGGTCACGGACGCGACCACGGCGGTGGTGCTGCTCAAGCACGCCACGGGCGCCATGGTGCCCGCCGCCGTGCGCCACCGCGGCCGGCTGGCCCAGGGCGAGGTGCCTGTCTCGGATGCCATCGTCGAGGAGGCCCTGCGCCAGGGCCGCGCGCTCGCCGTGGGCGACGTGCGCGATGACCGCCGCTTCGCGGGCCGGGAGAGCGTCATCCTCTACGGCGTGGACCGCGTGCTGTGCATCCCCATCGGCGCCGAGCCGCCCTACGCGGGCGTGCTCTACGTCAACCTGTCCGCCAAGGGCGACGCCAGCGTGGAGTCGATGCTGGATACCTGCACCGCGGTGGCGCATCTGGTGGCCACCGGCGTGCAGAAGTTCTCCCCGCGCGAGGACAGCCCCGCGGCGGACAGGCTGCGGCGCAACCTGGAGCGCTTCCATCCGCCGGACGTCGCCGAGCGCCGCGCCGCCGAGGCCCAGAAGCAGGGTGGCAAGCTGCCCGGCCTGGAGGAGCGCAACCTCACCATCCTGCACGCGGAGCTCGTGGGCTTCTCCGTGTTGTGCATGCGCATTGGCGCCGCGCGCGCCACGCAGATGCTCAACGACTTCCACGCGCGGATGAGCGGCATCGTCTTCAGCTTCGAGGCCACCGTGGAGGGCTTCCGGGGCGAGTCCCTGCGCGCCCTCTTTGGCGTCCCCTACGTGAAGGGCGAGGACTCGGTCCGGGCCGTCCGGGCCGCCCTGGCGCTGCGCTCCGAGTGGGAGCGCTCCATGGCGCGCCGGCCCCTGGACGAGCGCTGCGAGCTGCGAATCGCCCTGCACAGCACCCGGGCCCTGGTGGGGCTGATCGGCACCGAGGTGCGTCCGGACTACACCGTGGTGGGGGACGGCGTCGGGGTGGCGGGGTGGCTCGCCGGCACCGCCAGCCCGGGCCAGGTGCTCATCACCGGCAAGGTCCTGGCCACGGTGGGGGCCCGCTTCGACGTCCAGCCGCTGGGCGAGCGCCTCATCCGTCCCCCGAAGGACAAGGTAGCGGCCTTCGAGGTGCTGGAAGAGGATGTAGGCCAGTTGACCAATCCCGGCTTCCGCTGAGGGGGGCGCGTCCGGTTGACGGGTTGCTGCGACGTACCGGGACAGGGTTCAATGTGGACCCCGTCGTGGTGAACCCCCGCACCGCATGAACTCGTCAACCCAACCCGCCCGGTTGAGACCTTTCCGGCCCCAGCCGTTTGGCCGGTACACGCTCCTGTCCCATCTGGCGACGGGGGGCATGGGAGAGATCTACCTCGCGCGGTTGGAGGGGGCGCAGGGGTTCGAGAAGCTCTGCGTCATCAAGAAAATCCTCCCGCAGCTCGCCGCGGACACGGACTTCGTCGAGCGCTTCGTGGGCGAGGCCCGCACCCTGGTCCGCCTGAGCCACGGCTCCATCGCCCAGGTGCTGGACATGGGCCTCCACGAGGACGAGGCCTACATGGCGCTCGAGCACGTGGACGGCAAGGACCTGCGCAAGGTGGCCGCGCGCGTCAGAGACAGGCAGATGCCGCTGCCCGTCACGTTCATCCTCTACACCATGGGCCGGGTGCTGGACGCGCTGGCCTATGCGCACCGCAAGACGGACGACGACGGGGAGGACCTGCGGCTCGTCCACCGGGACATCTCGCCGCAGAACATCCTCATCTCCTACGAAGGGGAGGTGAAGGTCATCGACTTCGGGCTCGCCAAGAGCCGGTTGTCGGCGGCGAAGACGAACCCCAGCATCATCCTGGGCAAGTTCCTCTACATGTCGCCGGAGCAGGCGCGGCACCAGCCGGTGGACCGCCGCAGCGACCTGTACGCGGTGGGGCTTTGCCTCTACGAGCTCATCTGCGGGAAGAACCCGTTCGACGGGGTCCACCCGGGTGAGCTCATGTCCCTGGTGGCGAACCCGCGAATCGCGCCGCTGGACCAGGTGGAGCCGCTCACGCCGCCCGCGGTGACGGCGCTGGTGGCCAAGGCGCTGGCGGTGGACCCGTCGCAGCGCTTCCAGACGGCGGAGGAGTTCCGCGGGCGACTCCACGCCTGCCTGATGGAGATTGATTCGAGCGCGGGCCCGGAGAGCGTCAGCCGCTTCATGCGCGAGCTGTTCGCGGCGGACTTCCAGTCCGAGCGGCGCCTCCTGGCGAGCCTCAAGGACGTGCCGCGCCTGTCCACGGAAGAGGTCCGCGCGCAGGCCTCGTTGTCGGAGGACCCGCTGGCGCCGAAGCTGACGCACGCGATGCTGCCGGCGAAGACCATCCGCCTGGATGGCCCGGTGGAGCCGCTGTCGTTCTTCCCCACGCCCCGCAGCCGCGAGGGCGGTGGTCCGGTGACGGACGGTGAGACGCGCCCGGGCGTCCCGATTGACGAGGCCACCCGCCCCGCGTTCCCCATCGAGGCGCTGGAGGAGGCGGCTCGGGCGCGGAGCGTGCGCCAGGACTCGGCGCCCTCGGTGGAGGTGGGGCCCGAGGCCTTCGTTCGCGGCGGCGGGGTGAGTCCTTCGGCTGCTCCGATGCCTCGCGCGCCAGCGATGACGCGCGAGGTCCAGATGACGTCGATGCCGCCCGAGGCGGTGCCGCCTGGCGTGGCCGCCGCGCGTGCGCTGCTTCCGTCGCACCTGCGGCCGACCGAGCTGGCGATGCCGAGCCTGGGCGGGCTGTCTTCTTCCGCGGCCGCGTCCGTCCAGGTGGAGTCGACGGACGCGAAGGCCGAGTCGCTTCGGGGCAGGGCGTCCGAGGCGAGCCCGAGCGTGATTGCCTCGCTGGGGGCGTCCACGCCCGCGGTGCCGCCGCGTGGGGCGCCGCGTCCGCCGCCGCCAGGGGCCGAGCCGCACGTGCCCGGAGCGGCGCTGCAGCGCACCGGCGTGGTGGTGATGCCCGCGGTCAACGTGCCCGCTCCCGCGCCGTTGCCGCGCACTTCGGCGCAGGCGTCGATGCCCGCCGTTGAGGTCTCGGAAGGGGCTGACGGATACGCGGATGATGACCTCGCGCTGTCCGAAGACGAGGACGCCGCTTCGGCGCGAGAGGACGCGTCCGGGAGCGCGGCCCCGGTCGAGGCGCTGTCGTCGCGGGAGGACGAGGCGGCATTCAGCGAGTCGCATCCTTCTGGCCCGATGCCTCGAACGGCTTCGGTGGTGATGGAGGCCGTCCAGCCGCCTCCGCCGGGCTCGACACCGTCTCGCGCCATTTCCTCCGTGGAAGTGCCTGCGTTGGATGCGCAGGACGAGGCGGCTTCGGGTCCGGTCTCTTCCGTGGACATGTCCTCGGAGGACGGGATGGCATCGCGCACGGAGATGCCCGCGGTGGACGGGCAGCTCGGTGATTCACCCTCGCTGGGCATGTCCTCGCTGGGGGCGCCTCAACCTCCGAAGGGGGCAACGCCCTCGCGAGCCATCCCCGCCGCACCTGCGCCGGGAGCGCTGGCTTCCCGCTCCGAGCCCGCGGTGGACGAGCCTGTCGTGGACGCCACGCCCGCTCATGGCGGGCAGGCCCTCTCCCCCGAGGACGACGCCGCGGCCGCGCACGCGTCCGACGCGGGCGTGTCCGAGGAGGAAGCCGGCCTTTCTTCGGCCGAAGCGCAGGCCCAGGCGGACGCCTCGTCGGAGCTGCCCGTGCTCTCCCCCGAGGAGGTGGGGCACGAGGACTCCGCGGCGCGCATCGCTGACGCCGACACGCATCCGCGCATCCACCGTCCGACGCGAACCGAGCGTCACGACGACACCCAGCCCCGCGTCGCGCATCACGCCGACACGGACCCTCGCGTCACCCGCCATGACGACACGCAGCCGCGCGTGGTGCTGGACGCGGGCCTCTTCAACGACGTGGAAGGCGCCGAGGACGAGGAGCGGTCCGGCGTCTCCCGACCCAAATCACGGCGTACCCGGTCGTCTTCCCCGGGGATGGCGCCGGTCAGCGCCGCGCGCAGGACAGGCTCCGTCTCCGCCGTGCGTCCCCCCGCGCCTATCCCCGTCGTGACGGACGAAGAAGACGACGAGAGCGACGACGATGTCCGCGTCTCCCTCACGCCCAACGAGGAGACGCGGCGCACGACGATGCCCGTCCGCCCGGAGACGCGCTCGGCCGAGCGCATCGCGAAAGAGGACACCCGCCGCACGGCGATGCCCGAGCGCCCCGAGCGCCGCCGTAAGGGCCCCCTCGTGTTCGTGCTGGTGTTGCTGCTCATCAGCCTGGCCGTGGCCGGCGCCTTCTTCCTGGGGCCCCCGGCGCTTCGCGCCCAGTTGCTGAGCCAGTTCATGCCGGAGCAGCCCGAAGGGCCCCCGCCCGCGCAGCCCCTGCGGCCCTCCGCTCCCGGCGAAGCGCAGGCGGGCAAGGCCGCCAACGAGGCCGGCCAGCCCCCCGAGGGCAACGCGGCGCAGGCGGGGCCCTCGACTCCGGGGGCGCCCGCGCCAACCGGGGCCACGCCTGGAACTCCCGCGCCCAACGCCGCGCCGCCCGCCGGTGCCACGGAAGGCGGGCTCGACGACTCCTTCCTCGCGCCGCTGGACGCGCAGCCGAACACCGTGGCTCCCGCGAAGCGCGCGCCGTCGGTCCGCAAGACTCGCTCCGCCCGCGCCCGTCCGCTCACCACGCTGGAGAAGGAGTGGCGCGACACGAACGCGCTCTTCAACCAGCTCAACGCGGAGCACTCGTGCGTGGTGCTCGGCCTCTGGTGTACGCGGTACGCCGAGGTGAAGAGCGAGGTGGAGGCCGCGGGCAGCAGCAACAACCCGGAAGCGCTGCGCAAGGTCCGGGCGATGAAGCGCTATCTGCTGCAGAAGCAGCGGGAGCTGTATTAGTCCCGTGGAGCCCCTGCTCGTCACCCGGGCGCTGGTCGCGGGCTACGGTCCTCGTCCCATCCTGCGAGGGGTGGCGTGCGAGGTCCGGCCCGGTGAGCTGTGGGCGGTGCTCGGCCCCAACGGGACGGGCAAGAGCACGCTGCTGCGCGCGGTGCTGGGCATGGGGCCCTGGACGCGCGGAGACGTCCGCCTGCTGGGCCGGGAGCGCGCCGCCTGGGAGCCCCGAGCGCTCGCCCGCAAGGTGGCGTGGGTGCCTCAGACGTTCGAATCCGCGGAGGGCTTCAGCGGCCTGGAGCTGGTGTTGATGGGCCGCAGCCCGCACCTGGGCCTCTGGGGCCTGCCGTCCGCGGGCGACGTGGCGCTCGCGCGGGAGGTGATGACGGAGCTCGGCATCGCGCACCTGGCCGAGCGGCCATCGGAGGCGCTCTCTGGCGGCGAGCGCCGGATGTTGATGCTGGCGCGAGGACTGGTGCAGCAGCCGGAGCTGTTGCTGCTGGATGAGCCCACCGCCTTCCTGGACGTGGCCCATCAAGTGGGTTCGCTCGACCGCGTGCGCGCGCGCGTGGACGCGGGGCTGGGCGCGGTGGCGGTGCTGCACGATGTGAACCTCACCGCCGCCTTCGCCACCCATGTGCTGCTCCTCCGGGACGGCCAGGTGCTCGCGCGGGGGACGGCGAGCGAGGTGCTGGAGCGTGCCTCCCTGGAAGCGCTCTACGGGGTGCCCATGGAGACCGCGCTGGCTCCGTCCGGCGCCCGGCTCTTCGCGCCCCGAGCACCCTCGCGCTGAACCTTCTTCCTGGACCGACAACATGTCCCGCTACGCCATCGCCATCTTCGCCAGCGCGTTCCTCCTGTTCGGCGTGCAACCCCTGGTGGGGCGCTATTCCTTGCCGTGGTACGGCGGAACGCCCGGCGTGTGGACGGCGTGCATGTTGTTCTTCCAGGCGGTGTTGCTGGGGGGCTACGCGTACGCGCACGGACTCGCCTCGCGGCTGGCGCCTCGCACGCAGGCCCGCGTCCACCTGGGACTCTTGACGGTGGCGGTGCTGCTGCTGGGCGCGCGCGCGTTGCTGGCGGGCTCCCCGGTGGCGCCCGGGCCTGAATGGCGCCCGGAGGGCACCGCGCTGGCCGTGCCCCGGCTGCTGGCGATGCTGGCGGCCACCATCGGCCTGCCTTTCTTCGTGCTGAGCACCACCGGCCCGCTGCTCCAGTCATGGTTCGCCCGCGCGAGGCCGGGCCGCTCGCCCTATCCGCTGTACGCGCTGTCCAACGCGGGCTCGCTGCTGGCGCTGCTCGGCTATCCCTTCCTGGTGGAGCCGTGGGTGGGGCGTGGCGCCCAGGCGTGGAGCTGGGGCGTGGGCTTCGTCTTCTTCGCCGTGGCCTGCGCGGTGTGCGCATGGGACGTGATGAAGCAGCCGGACACGGCGACTGTCGCCACGGCCGCGCCCGTGACGGCCACGCCGCTGACGGAAGCTCTCACGGCGGAGGTCGGCGCCGAGGTGGCCCGTCCCACCGTGCGCGCCACGATGTCGTGGCTGGGGCTGAGCACCTGCGCGTCGGTGCTGCTGCTGGCGACGACGAACCAGCTCTCCCAGGACGTGGCGGCCGGCCCCTTCCTCTGGGTGCTGCCCCTGGCCGTCTACCTGCTGACCTTCATCCTCGCCTTCTCCCGCGAGTCCTTCTACTCGCGGACCGTCTACGCGGTGCTGCTCATCGCCTCGGGCGCGGGCGTGGCGCACGCGCAGACGCAGGGGCCACAGTCGTCGCTCGCGCTCCAGTTGGCCGCGTATTCCGTGGCCCTCTTCGCGGGCGCCATGGTGTGCCACGGCGAGCTGTACCGGCTGCGTCCTCCGCCGCGCCACCTCAGCGCCTTCTACCTGTGGGTGTCCGCGGGCGGCGTGCTGGGCGGGCTGCTCATCAGCGTGCTGGCCCCCGCCGTCTTCAGCGCCTATTGGGAGTACCCCCTGTCGCTGGGCGCGTGCTGCGTCGTGGCGCTGGTGGGCGTGGCGAAGCAGGCGGGCGAAGCGACGCGGACGCAGCGGCTGCAGCGCGTCCTTCGCGGCGCCATGCTGCTCCTGGTGGCCGGGCACCTGACGTACACCATGGCCAGCGAGCAGGGCCGCGCGCGCTTCGCCTCGCGCAACTTCTTCGGCGTGGTGCGGGTGATGGAGCAGGGCGTGGGCTCGCCGGAGGACCACCGCTTCACGCTGCTGCACGGCGCCATCACCCACGGGCTCCAGTACGTGACGCCCGAGCGCAGGGGCGTGCCCACGACGTATTACACGCCGGAGGCGGGCCTGGGGCTGGCCATCGCCGAGCAGCGCCGGCTGCGCGAAGCCGTGGGGCTGCCCGCGGGGCTGCGCGTGGGTGTGCTGGGGCTGGGCGTGGGCACCAGCGCGGCGTTGCTCGAAGCGGAGGACACCGGGCGCTTCTACGAAATCGACCCCGCGGTCATCGCGCTGGCGCGAGGCGAGGGCGGCTACTTCTCCTACCTGGGAGACACGCCGGCGAAGGTGGAGCTGGTGGAGGGGGACGCGCGCATCTCCCTGGAGCAGGAGCTGGAGGCGGGCGGCGCGCAGGGCTTCGACGTGCTCGCGTTGGACACCTTCTCCTCGGACGCGGTGCCGGTGCACCTGCTCACCCAGGAGGCGGTGGCGCTCTACCGCGCGCACCTGGCGCCCCATGGCGTGCTGGCGCTGCACATCAGCAACGTCCACCTGGACCTGGTGCCGCTGACGCTGGCCCACGCGCGGGCGCTGGGGCTGCACGCGGCGCTGGTGGTCAACGAGACGCAGGGGGACGCGCTGCGCAGCAACTGGATGGTGCTGAGCCCGGACCGCGAGTTCTCCTGGGGGCCTTCCTTCACCCGGGCCTCCGCGCGCGTGCGCCGGCTGGGCCTTCGGGAGGACCCCGACTTCACCTGGACGGACGAGAAGAGCAGCGTGCTGCACGTGCTCCGCCGCGGCAGGCCCTCGGCGAGCGTCAGGGACGTGGAGGCCTCCTCCGGTCCGCCCGGGCCCGCGTCCGCCCAGCCCGGGACGGAGTGACTCAGGCGCGGGGCGTCGCCTGGGGGCCGGAGGTGGAGACGGCGCTCAGGTCGAGCGCCACCAGCATCACCAGCACCGTGCACGGAATCGCCAGGGTGGCCGCGCCGAGCCGGCCGAAGAGCAGGGGCCCCAGCGCGCAGCCGCCCAGGAAGGCGGCGCCGAGCCCCAGGTGCAGCCGGGTCCGCTCGAACTCGACGGCGGTGGGCAGCGCCCACAACCTGCGTCGCAGGCCCGGGAGGCCCTGGCCCCGCGTCCCCTCGCGCAGCCAGGAACCCAGCCGCACCAACTGGATGCCGATGTCGGTGATGATGCCGGTGATGTGCGTGGTGCGCACCACGGCGCCAGAGACGCGCGTGACGAGCGCGTTCTGGAGCCCCATGGCATAGGCCAGACCCCACATGAGCGTCGGCTCGCGCGTGCCGGGGTGGTACGACAGCCAGGTGCCGATGCCGCCAAGCGTCAGCGCCTCCAGCAGCAGCGCGGAGGCGTGGCGGCCCCGGGGGCGCTGGCGCGAGGTCTCCAGCAACACCGACGCGGAAATGGCGCCCAACAGGAAGAACAGCAGGAGCTGCGCGGCCAGCCAGGCCAGGGCCGCGTGGCCCGAGGCCAGGGACTCTCCCAGCATGGCCATGTTTCCGGACATATGCGACGTGTGCGGGCCCAGCGCCACGAAGCCCGTGGCATTCACCAGGCCCGCCACGCCCGCGAGCAGCAGCGACAGCAGCGTGTAGGCCCGCCGGTTCCCCGGAGACGATTCCGATGAGAAGGGCATCTCGGTGCCCGACGCTAGCACCGGCCCCGGGGCTCGGGGGACCCGCGGCGCTAGCCCGGCGGCCAGCCGAGCGGGCGGCCCGCCAGCAGGTGCAGGTGGATGTGGAAGACCGTCTGGCCGGCGTGCGCGTGGGTGTTCATCACCACCCGGTAGCCGTTGCTCGCGTCCGCGTGCCCGCGCTCCTGGGCCACCTTGGCGGCCGCGGTGAAGAGGTGGCCCACCAGGACGCGGTCCTCCGCCGTGATGTCATTCACGGTGGGGATGTGCTTGTGGGGGATGAAGAGCACGTGGGTGGGGGCCTGGGGATTGATGTCCTCGAAGGCCACGCACACGTCGTCGCGGTAGACCACCTTGGCGGGGATGAGCCCGTCGCGAATCTTGCAGAAGAGACAGTCGGACATGATTTCCGGCTTACCAGCGGCCGGAGCCCCACGGAATGGCCTCCGTGGCCTTCCGTTGCCTGCCGGAAGCCGCATGGGGCCTCCCGGTGGGGCGGCCAGGCCCCGGCTCCTGCCTGGGATGCCGCTCGTTGAGGGCCCAACGACGGCTGTCTGTCCCCCTCAAAGGGCCCCACCGGTGATATCCACGCCCTGACGATGAAATCCATCCGCATCTCCCAGCTCCTCGAGGACCGCGACTACGACATGCGGCTGATGCTCGTCGCTGGCGGCGGTGGGCTGTCGCGCACCGTGGTGTCCTCGCGCATCCAGAAGCCGGGGCTGGCGCTCGCGGGCTTCACCGAGCACCTCCACCCGCACCGCGTCCAGGTGTTCGGCAACACGGAGATTTCGTACCTGGCCACGCTGCCGGAAGAGCAGCAGCGCGAGTCGCTGGCGAAGCTCTTCGGCGAGGAGGAGCTGGCGTGTGTGGTGGTGACCAAGGACCTGGACATCCCCCAGGCGCTCGTCTCCGCGTGTGAAGGCGCGGGGCTGGCGCTGATGAAGACGCCGCTGCTCTCCAGCGACTTCATCATGCGGGTGCAGACCTTCCTGGAGGAGGCCCTCACCGAGTCCAGCAGCCTGCACGGGGTGTTGATGGACGTGTTCGGCGTGGGCATCTTGCTGCTGGGCAAGAGCGGCATCGGCAAGAGCGAGATCGCCCTGGACCTGGTGATGCGGGCCCACCGCCTGGTGGCGGACGACATCGTGGACGTCACCCGCCGCAAGGGGGCCGTCTACGGCGCTGGCAACCCGGTCATCAAGCACCACATGGAGATTCGCGGCCTGGGCATCATCAACATCAAGGACCTGTTCGGCGTCGCCGCGGTCCGCGAACAGAAGAAAATCGAGCTGGTCATCGAGCTCCAGGAGTGGGACCCCCACCAGGAGTATGACCGGCTGGGCGTGGAGGACCGGCATCTGCAGATTGTGGGGGTGGACATCCCCCTGTCGGTGGTGCCCGTTCGTCCGGGCCGCAACATGGCGACCATCATCGAGGTCGCGGCGCGCAATCAGTTGCTAAAGCTACAGGGCCACCACTCGGCGAGAGAGTTCGCCGAGCGGCTCAATCGGGCCATCGCCGAAGGGGCGATGCGCCGCACCCTGGGAGAAGAGGTCGAGTGACCGCCCCCGCGAAACAAATCGTCATCATCACCGGCATGTCCGGCTCCGGTAAGTCCACCGCCATCCGCGCGCTGGAGGATTCGGGCTTCTTCTGCATCGACAACCTGCCGGTGCTGCTCTTGCCCAAGCTCACGGAGCTGGCGGGAGGCGGCCACTTCGAGCGCATGGCGCTGGTGGTGGACGTCCGTGAAGGCGTCTTCCTCAAGGACGCGCCCCGCATCCTCGCCGAGGTCCGCCGCGCCGGGCACCAGGTGGAGGTCCTCTTCCTGGACTCCAGCGACGACAGCCTCATCCGCCGCTTCAGCGAGACGCGCCGCCGCCACCCGCTGGCGCCCAACGGCACCGTCGCCGAGGGCATCAAGGCGGAGCGCCAGGCGCTGCGTGACTTGCGCGAGCTGGCCGACCAGGTCATCGACTCGTCCACGCTCAACGTGCATGACTTGAAGCGCATGGTGCAGGCGCGCTTCAGCCCGGAGCCCGCCGCGGGCCCCAGCCTGTCCATCATGTCGTTCGGCTACCGCTACGGCGTGCCGCCCCAGGCGGACCTGGTGCTGGACGTGCGCTTCCTGCCCAACCCGTACTTCGTCCCGGAGCTGAAGGGGCTCACGGGCAAGGTGCCGAAGGTGGCGGCCTACGTGCTGGAGCGCGAGGAGACGCAGCATTTCCTCGAGAAGGTCGTGGACCTCTGCCGCTTCCTCTTCCCCCGCTACCAGAAGGAGGGGAAGGCGTACCTCACGGTGGCCCTGGGCTGCACCGGTGGCAAGCACCGCTCCGTCGCCATCGCCGCCGAGCTCACCCGGCGCCTGACGGACGACGACACCCGCGTCCAGCTCTGGGATAGGGACATGGAGAAGGAATAGCGCCGCCAAATTGCAATGCGGCTGCGTCGCGGTTTGCTCCCGTTGAATGACAGACAGAATGTCTGTCGGGTTTTGGAGGGATGGGGTTGAATCCCCATCCCTCTTTCAGCAAGGGAGCCCCCGCATGCGCTTCATCAAGTCCGCTGTCTGGTTTTGTGCCGCTGCGTCATTCGCCGCCTGTGGCGCCGCCGACGAGTCTCCGGAGCAGACCGGGCTGGCCCAGCAGGAGGCCGCGCTGACCACGGGCACCACGCAGGGCTGTACGTACTCCATCACCGCCGCGACGGTCCCCGGCACCGTGCCGCCGAAGTACAGCGTGTCGGTGGCGCGCGCGGCCTCCAGCACCTGCCCCTGGCCGGAGGCGAGCGTGACGTTGGACTCGGGCTCCTACGCCTTCCCCGCCCGCGCGCTCCTGGCGAACAGCTACGGCCTGGCCGTGACGTACACCGGCAAGTACTCGCCCAGCGGCAGCTCGCCCACCTCCTGCAACGTGCGGCAGATTGACCCGGAGACCCTGGCGGTGGTGCGCAGCTCGGGCATCGCGGTGTTTCTGGGTTCAGGCAACATCTACAGCTGCAACCTGGACCAGACGGACGGCGGCGCGACGCTGGTCGTCTACGGGACGAAGGGCGGCCGCATCTACGGTGAGACGGGCAGCGGCAACAACTACGTCGCCACCTACTACGACTTCTTCACCACCACCACGGCGCCTGTCTTCTACGCTTACTGAGTCATCACGCGCTCGGTGGCGAAGGACCCAGGGTCCTGGCTGCGTCAGGGGTTGATGCTGTCAAATTGCAAGGCGGTTGTGACATGGTTTGCTCCAGTTGAATGCTGGACAGGGACTCTGTCAGGTTTTGGGGAGGTGGGGACCTGTCCCCATCCTCTCCGCAACGGAGTTTCCGCATGCAACGCTTCAAGTCCGCCGTCTCGTTTTGTGCCGCCGTGTCGCTGGCCGCCTGTGGTGCCGCCGAGGAGTCCCCGGAGAAGGAGGCGCTCGCGCAGCGGGAGGCCGCGCTGACCACGGGCACCACGCAGGGCTGCACGTACACCATCACCTCCGTGGCGGTCTCCGGGGCCATGCCGCCGCGCTGGGACATCGTCGTGACGCGCGCGGCGTCCGGTACGTGCGCCCACGGCGCGGGCAGCGTGACGCTGGGGACGTCCTACAGCACCCCGTACCTCGCGCTCCTGGCCAACAGCTACGGCGTGGCCACGGCGTTCTCGTACAAGCCCACGCCCAGCGGCAGCTCGCACACGCGCTGCCAGGTGGACCACCTGGACCCGGCGACGCTCGGCTCGGCCCGCAGCACGGACATCACCGTCATGTACGGCACGGCCAGCGTGTACAGCTGCAACCTGGACCAGACGGACGGCGGCGCGACGCTGGTGGCCTACGGGACGAAGGGCGGCCCGCTGCCGGGTGAGGTGGGCAGCCGCCCCAACTACGTGGCCACGTATTACAACTTCTTCACCAGCACCACGCCGGCTGTCTACTACACCTACTGAGACACGGGCGCGCGCCTCAGCTCGACTCGCCCAGGCTGAGGCGCTTGCTGCCCACGCCATTCTTGTCCGCGAAGGACGCCGTGCGCTCGCGGTTGAGGTGGGCCAGGGCGTCACGCTCCTGCTGTCCGCCCACGTCCGTGCGGTTCTCCAGCGCGAAGATGCCGCCGCTGCCGTGGTGCTCCTTGCCCGCCTGGACGGCGCGCTCCAAATCCCTGGCGGACACCCAGTACTCGCCGTTGACGGGGTCCTTCACGCGGAACAAGTCGTCTGACGTGTCGGCCGTCCCGTTGCTGTTGACGCCGTCGATGGTGACCCAGTGGAGCTGGCCCGGCCCGTCGCGCCGCTGCTCGGGCGCGAGCGCGCCATTGAGGATGGCATTGGAGTCCACGAGCGCCAGGCCGAACTGACCGGCCTTCAGCACCTTGCTCGTCGCCGCCGCGTCGAAGTCGGCGAAGCCGTCCGTGACTTCGATGCCCAGGCCCCCCAGCGCGGTCGCCACCTCCGTGGGCGTGGCGCCATCATCCAGGTTGACGTCCACCTGGGCGTGGACAGAGCGGGCGCCGCTGACCTGCGACGCGCGCTCGCGGACCGTCTCCCGCTCCTGCTTCGCGCACAGGCTGCCCTTCGTCACGCTGCGGCTCGCCCGGCTCAGGAAGGCCAGCGTCGCCTCGCCGCAGCCCGTGTCCGAGTCCTGCGCGATGACCGACGCGGTGGGCGCCCAGCCCTTGTCTGCCTGGGCCTGCGCCGCTTCGTTCTCCGGCGCCAGGTCCCGCAGGTAGGGCAGCTCACTGGTCCCCGTGGCGTCCGGCACCGACAGCCGCGGCACGCCCTTGGGCGCGGGCTTCGTGTCCTGGAAGGTGTCTCGCTCCGGACGGGAGGGCGCTGGCGCCGGACTGCTCACCGCGCAAACCAGCGGGGCAATCACGGGGGCCTGGGCGTCCTTCAACACCGAGGGCTGGATGGGCTTGGACAAGGCCTGACGCGCTGAGGTGAACACGGTGGTGACATGCTTGGTCATGGCGGACCCTCCCGGACTTCCTTCGCCTGTCCTGATTATCGGCGACGTGTGTGTCTTGTTGCGCGCGAATCCTTCATGCGCGCAGGAAGGAGGCTCGCTTCCCGGTACACTTGCGGCATGGCCAACACCGATGACCGGGGTTCGGGGGCGGACGCTTCGCCAGAGCTGTCGACGCAGGTCGTGTCAGCGGACGAAGCGAGCGCGGCGCCTCGGAGCGCGCCGCACACGGGGGGCGGTGGTGCGCGAGGGCAGGCCTTGGCGCGCGGTCCGCTGGGCCAGCGGGTGGGGCGCTTCATCCCGCTGAAGCTGCTGGGGCAGGGCGGCATGGGCGCGGTGTACGCGGCCTATGACCCGGACCTGGACCGGAAGGTGGCGCTCAAGCTGTTGAGCGTGGAGGCCCGCTCCGCGGACGAGGAGGGCGGGCGCGCCCGGCTGCTGCGCGAGGCGCAGGCCATGGCGCGTGTCTCCCATCCCAACGTCATCCCCATCTACGAGGTGGGCACCTGGGACGCGCAGGTCTTCTTCACGATGGAGCTGGTGGCGGGTGGCACGCTGGCGGACTGGCGGCGGGAGAAGCTCCGCTCCTGGCGCGAGGTGCTGGAGAAGTACCTGCAAGCGGGGCGCGGGCTGGAGGCCGCGCACGCGGCGGGGCTGGTGCACCGCGACTTCAAGCCCGCCAACGTGCTGGTGGGACGTGACGGGCGCGTCTGCGTCACCGACTTCGGTCTGGCGCGTCCCGTGGACAACCTGCCCCTGGACGAGCAGCCCACGCTGGCGCGCGTGCGCGGCGCCTCGGAGACGTCGCGTCCGCTGCACGACCCGCTCACCGAGACGGGCGTCGTCCTGGGCACGCCGCCGTTCATGTCCCCCGAGCAGTTCCGCGGCGAGCCCCTGGACGCGCGCTCGGACCAGTTCAGCTTCTGCGCGGCGCTGTACCGGGCGCTCTACAACCAGCGCCCCTTCGACCCCGACGAGCTCTCCCGGGCCGCGAAGGCGCTGCGGTCCGCGCCCGCGAAGGTGACGGCGCCGTTGGAGCGGGCCGGGCGGGAGCCCTCGCCCATCCACGAGCCGCCGAGCGACGCCCGCGTCCCCGCCTGGGTGCGGCGCGCGGTGATGCGCGGGTTGTCGCTGGAGCCCCAGGCGCGCTTCGACAGCATGGGGGCGCTGCTGGAGGCGCTGTCTCAAGCGCAGCAGCGCGCACGGGCGCGCAAGGCGGGAGGCCTGGCCGTGGCCACGGCGGCGCTGGTGGGCGCGGTGGGCGGCGGCCTTTGGTTCCAGTCCAGCGTCTGCGCGGGCGCGGAGGGGCTGCTGGCGGACAGTTGGGGGCCCGAGGCCAGGCAGCGGTTGTCCTCGGCCTTCGCCGCCACGGGCAGCCCGCTGGCGGGGGACATGGCGGGCCGGGTGGGGCAGGTGCTGGATGCCTATGCCAGCGGCTGGGCGCGGCAGCACACCGACGCGTGCGAGGCCACGCGCCTGCACGAGGCGCAGCCGGAGGCGCTGTTCACCCAGCGCGTGGTGTGTCTGGAGCGGCGGCACAAGGATTTGCGCGCGCTGGTGGGCGCCCTGTCCCAGGTGGACCAGGCGGGCGTGGAGAAGGCGTTGGACGCCGCATACGCGCTGCCTTCGCCCGAGGACTGCGCGGACGTGGAGGCCCTGGCGAGCCAGCAACCCCGACCCGCGGACCCGGCGCTGCGCGCGGAGCTGGAGTCCTTGGAAGGCGCGCTGTCGGAGGTGAAGGCGCTGGTGGACACCAGCCGTTATCCCCAGGCGCTGGCGGCGGCGAACGCGGTGGAGGCGCGGGTGCTGGCCGCGCGGTACACGCCGCTGACGGCGGAGCTGCGCTTCCACCAGGGCTGGCTCCACGCCGTGCTGGGAGAGAAGGAGAAGGGGGCGGGGCTGCTGGAGCAGGCCGTCTATGACGCGACGGCGGGCCGGGCGGACCGGCTGGAGGTCTCCGTCCTCAACAAGTTGTTCTACGTGGAGGGGGAGCGCGAGCGCTTCGAGCACGCCTCGCGATGGGCGCGGCTGGGCCAGGCGACCCTCCAGCGGCTGGGCGGGGACGCGGTGCTGCGGGGCGACTTGTTGGTGAACGGCGCCAACCTGGCGTTGATGCGTGGGCAGACACGCGAAGCCCGGGCGTTGCTGGAGGAGGCCAACACCGTGCTGGCGGACGCGCTGGCGCCAGGCCATCCGAAGCGCGCGCGGGTGACCTTCTTGCTGGGGCGGGTGCTGCTGGAGGTGAGGGACTTCGCGGAGGCCGCGCGGGTGATGGAGGCGGCGCTGCGCCAGACAGAGGAAGCGGTGGGGCCGCGGCACCTGGACGTGGCTCGGCGTCACCAGGGCCTGTCCATGGCGCTGCGTGAGCAGCGGGAGTTCGCGCGGGCCCTGGAGCATGCCCGGGCCTCCGTGGCGCTGCACCGTGAGCTGCTGGGCGACAGTCACCTGAAGCTGGCGGAGGCGCTCGACGAGGAGGGCATGAGCCTGCTCGCGCTGGGGCGCCATGAAGAGGCGCTGAAGGTCTACGAGGCGGCGCTGGCGGTGAAGCGCGGCCAGCTGGGGCCCGACGACGAGGACCTCCAGTACTCCTACGACGGCGTGGGGCAGGCCCTGCTGGGGCTGGGGCGCACGCGCGAGGCCCTGGTGCCCCTGCGCAAGGCGGTGGCCTTCACGGGCGCGCAGGAGGACTCGCTGGGAGAGTCGGGCTTCGCGCTCGCGCGGGCGCTGTGGAAGGAAGGGCAGGGCTCGGAGGCGCGGGCCGAAGCGGCGAAGGCGCGTGAGCGCTTCACGGCCTCGGGCCGGACGCGGCAGGCCGAGGCGGTGCGGGCCTGGCTGGAGGCGCTGCCTCCGGAGGCGAAGGCGGCGAAGCCCGCCCGTCCCCAGCAGCGCAGGCGCCGCTAGGGACGGGGGTTGCTGGGGCCTACGGCGTGCTGAAGAAGGAGCTGGTCGTGTCCGCAGAATAGATGGGCAGGAGCTCGTGCGTGGAGAACGGCCTCCGCGTCACCTCGGCGTTGGGGCTGTCGATGGCCATCACCCGCACCGCGTAGACGGTGTCGGGCTCCAGGATTCCGGGAGGCAGCCGGACCTCGGTGGCAGTGCCCGGCAGGTAGAAGAGATTCTGACCCATCAGGGTGTAGTACTCCTCGGAGTAGCGCTGGAGCATCACACGGTAGGCGGTGGGCGCGCCGTTCGCGGGGGGCTGCCAGGAGATGATGGGGCTGGTGTTGCCCACCACGCGCTGGGAGGACGCCGGGATGCCGTCGATGGCCAGCCCGCGCGGCGGCGTCAGCCGAGGAGCGATGGGGGCCGCGACCAGGTTCTCCACGTAGTCCGTGCTTGAGATGAAGCCGGACAGCGGGCGCAGCAGCCCGCCGCTGCCGGGCGGCGCTTCCATGGCGCGGAACGAGTAGCTGGCACTGCCCACCAGCCGCCAGTGGGCCGGATAGGGGTTGCCGTACGGCAGACGGTCCGTGAGGGTGAACGACGCGCCCTGGGGCAGCAGGAAGCTGAAGACCTCTCCTGAGTAGCCAATCCAGCCCTCCTCCGGGCCATGGGCGGAGACGTCGATGTAGAAGGACGGGGTGCGCGGCACGGCGGCGGGATGGACGTCCGACGCGTAGGGTGTGAACGCGCCCAGGCGCCACTCGAGGGAGACGTTCGATTGGGGCACCTCCTGCATTTCGCCGCTGATGGTGAGCGGGGTGAAGCCATCCGCGGTGAAATCAAAGGGCGGCACATGCATGCTTCGGACAAGGCTGTTTGCGACCAGCGGCGCGCCCGTCGTCGGCAGCGGCTTTCCAAAGACGTTCGTGAGCTGATTCACATACATCCCGTCGCCCTTGGCAGCCTCGAAGACAGGGATGAAGTTCGTCAGGTTGCTGGCCTCCGTGTCCGACGTCTCCAGCTCGGTCGTGCCGGTGGGGATGGTGTTGCGGAAGTACGCCTCGCCTGCGAAGTCCACACTGCCTGAGACGAACTGCAACCGACTGCCATAGGCGAGCCCACCGGCCTGTTGCCAGGGCGCGAGGTTCGTGAGGCTCACGGACAGCGGCGTGTGGTAGGTCGAGGTGAAGGCGGTGTCCTGCCGTCCCAGGTAGTTCCGGCCAATCTCCACGTGCCGTTCGTCGGTGAGGACGTAGGCGCTTCCACTCCTCAGGTAGTACTCTCCTTGGGGAACATTCAGGAAGCGGTAACCTCCGTTGTACGGCGCACCGGCGATGCGGGTGAAGCCGCTGTGGGTCCGGAGCAGCACCTCGGGGGGGTTGGACGACATGTCCTTGCCCCGGACCGCGACGCCCACCGAGGTGAAGAAGCGTTCGGTGTTCATCACGAATACCGCGTCCTGACCGGTGATTTCGCTCTCGTCGGGCTCCTTGGCGTCGCCAGGGATTTCCCCCGTGACAATCCCGTCGCCCGTGGGGCCGCTCGGCGTCGCGGGAGCCGGGTCCGCTTGTAAGTCATTGGGCATGTCGGGCCCGCCATCGGCACAGCCCGTCAAGACGGTACACATCGAGACACACGCCAATCCAAGGCGACGCAATCGCATGAGCTTCCCTTTTCTGAGAATGATGACAGGGACGTCCCGGGGGAGGGACGTTGGCTCAGGAGTTTGGGGAAGTCATGCGGATGCCGCAACCCAGGCAGGCCGGGTCCGCGGAATTGCTTCTCAAATGAGGGTCATCTCTCCTCGCCACTGTCTGGCTAGAGCGGCAGGGCACTTCATTTGTCGAAAGTCAGGCTTTCACGTCTCAGCTGCCTGTAAAGGCATCCAGCCCGCCATGACAGCTCCGTGGCGCCCGGCCCCCCGAAGCGGGCCGGGCTCCACGTCAGGACGCGCTCAGTCCGCGGTGAAGTACACGTTGTCCAGCAGGAGCGTGTCCGCGGCCGGGCCCGCGCCAGCGATGAAGACGAACGGCGCCCGCACCGCGTTGAGCTGCAATCCGCCCGCGACGAAGTCCGCCAGCGGAATGGCCAGGTGGTGCCACTGCCCATCATTCGTGTAGCCGTACTGTGCCGCGGGGAGCTGGACGCTCTGGTCGTCGTTCATACCAATGGACACGTCGGCGAAGCCCGGGTCAGCCGAGTTGAGGCTCACGTGCAGCGTCGTCCAGCCATCCAGGTTGCGCGCCGTGTCCCAGTGCACGCCGAAGCCCAGCCACGCCTTGCCCGCGTGCACCACCAGGTCGGACTGGCGGCCCTCGATGCGCGTGGTGGCGGGCTCCAGGGAGAGGGTGCCGTCGTAGAGGTAGATGTGCACGGTGGTGTTGTCCACCGGGATGTCCTGGGAGCGGCCCCCTTCGTAGAAGCCCACGCCCAGGCGCCGCTGGCCCTCGACATAGGGATAGGGGCCCGGGAGCGCCTCGTCGTTGGGCTCCCCGCCCGCGTCAGGCCGGTTGTAGCCCTGGTCCGTGTAGTCCGGCACGCCCGGGTCGGGACGGCAGCCCGCCAGGAGCAGGAGCGCTGTGAAGCCCGCGCGCCTCATGGCCGCACCGCCCGGTCTCCGCCGCCAGCCGTGCTCATCAGCACCCAGCCGCCTTGCACCGCGCCGCCCATCTCCACGATGCCCTTGTACGCGGGCGTCGCCAAATCGTAGGCGTAGGTGCCCGTGGCGTCGTACGTCACCGCGTCCGGGAAGGAGTCGAGCATCGTCTGGTATGCGCGGATGGCCTGGAGCCGCACCTGCGGCAGGTCCTCCTGACGCGCCTCACCGTTCTGGTAGATGGCGAGCAGGTTGTTGCCCACGTAGAACTGGGCCTCGCCGCCCGGCTCGCGGGCCAGCACCGTGGCCCACGAGTAGAACGCCGCCACGTTGCCGGCGCGGGATTCGATGTCCCACTTCGTCTCCGCGCCGGGCGTGCTGGCGCGGAACGGATTGTTCGGGTCCTCCAGCACGGACTGGTCTGGATAGATGCCGACGTCCGGGCCGTGGAACTGGAGCGTGAGCCCGTCCAGGGATTCGCCATACACGAAGCTGGCGGGCTCGTAGCAGCCGGTGACGCCCCCGGCGCAGGCCAGCAGAAGCCACGTCTTCATACGTCCTCCGTTAGAGAGACAGGATGGCATACGCGCCCACCTCGAATTCGCGGCCCTCGAGCCCCTGGTCGAGCGCCGTCGCGCTGAGCCCTTCCGAGTACTGGTCCAGCATGCGCACCAGGCCGCGCAGGCCGAAGCGCGTCGTCACCGTCCCCATCACCGGACGCTTGAGGCCGTAGGACAGGTCTCCGCCGAGCTGGATGGGATAGGTGAGGTTGAAGACGCGGTGGTAGTCATACGGGCCCCAGTTGTTGAAGTGGAGCTGCGTGGTCAGCATCAGCGTGTCCCACAACACGGAGGCATCCACGCCGAAGCGCCGCACCTGCCGGTCGTCCTCGCCAGAGGACTGGTTGCTGCCGGCGAAGGCGGCGCCGAAGATTTTCAGCCGCTGCATCGGGTTGGTCACCACTCGCAGCGTGGCCTCCCATTCGTCCCGGGCGGACGGCGCGTTGCCGAAGGCCACCATGCTGCCGTCCGCGAGGATGGCGATGCCCGCGTCGCGCGACGTCGGCTGCCGCCGGTACACCAGGTCCAGCCCCGCGGCGAAGGGCGCGTCCTCGCGCATGTCGCGGTCCCACTGCCAGAACCAGGTGCCGGGCGTGGGGTCGAAGGTGAGGAGCAGCTCGGCGCCCAGCGTCTCGCGGTTGTCCAGGACGGTGAAGGCATCCACCAGCACGTTGCGCGGACGCACGCCAGCGAAGTACCGCCCCGACTCCGGGTCGAACGCGTCCTCGATGCGCGGGTTCGGCCCGATAAGGGGCTTCTGGTACAGCAGGTTGGGCGACACCTGGAACGCGCTGCCGACCTGCACCACCGCGCCGGCCTGTCCGCCGAAGTGGTTGCCACGGCCGCTCTCGCGCAGGCTCCAGCCCGTCAGCAGGATGCCCTGCTCCGGACCACCGTCCGCCACCAGGCCTCGGTAGGAGCCCTGGAGGAACGTGCGCACCGCGCCCAGGTCATACGTGAGGCGGGCCTTGGCGCCCAGGGTGTCGAGCACCTGGATTTCGTCCCGCAGCACCTCGTAGCCGCTGTCGAGGTAGCCAGGGCCGGCGGTGGGGCGCGACCAGGTGAACGCCTCGCCCACGCGCTGCGGGGCCGCGAGGATGCCGCCCACCTCCAGCGACATGGGCCCCTTCGTCCAGCCCAGGGACAGCGTCGACCTGCGCGCCACGCGCTCGCGGATGACGGAGGCGGTGAGCTGGGTGGCGCCCCGGGCGATGTCCTCCTGGTGCATCAGCGTCAGCGTCACCGGCCCCACGCTCCGCCGGTACTTGGCGACGATGGACGGGTTGGCGCCCCAGTAGAGCTCCGGGCCCACCGCCACCTTGAGGCCCTCCAGGTGGTTCTTCCCGGTGAAGACGACGCCGAAGGGGGCGTTGCCCTTGTAGATGTCCAGCGCGGGGCCGTAGTTCGCCTCGCGGTACAGGCCGAAGAAGTCGCCTTCCTCGCCCCAGTGGAAGTGGGCGGTGCGGTAGAAGCCCTCCAACTGGAAGTCCGCGCGGTCCAGCTTGA
This sequence comes from Myxococcus sp. AM009, assembly GCF_013372605.1. NCBI lineage: Bacteria > Pseudomonadati > Myxococcota > Myxococcia > Myxococcales > Myxococcaceae > Myxococcus > Myxococcus sp. AM009. Next base: position 14,034 of record NZ_JABXEP010000053.1, on the reverse strand, counting down.
ACTCGGCCTGGTACAGCGCCAGCCGGTCCAGCCCCAGCGGCTGCTGTCCCGCCGGGTTGCCCACGCCGGGCACGGGGGCCTGGCCCACGCCGCCGTTGGCCGTCGCGGGCGCGGGGGGCGTGCCGCGGTTCTCATAGAAGATGTTGTTGAGGCGGTTCTGTGCCACGTTGCCCACGACGTTGAACGAGGCGCGTCCGTACACGCCCGAGGTCGGCTGGAGCGCCAGGTCGAAGAAGACGGACTCCGTGTGGTCCGCGGACACCTGGTTGGGCCGCACCGTGGCGATGCTCCCGCGCGACAGCGAGCTGTCCATCATCAGGCGCAGGTTGGAGACGCGCACCGCGCTGAGGTCATCCGCCCGGGCCAGCGCGATGGACGACTCATAGCCGCGCGACAGCTCCGTGGGGCGGATGGACGCGAAGTGCTCGCGGATGGTGTCGGGGTTGGTGGTGGGGGCGTACGGGTCCATGCGGAAGGCCGCCTGGAGGACGTAGTACGCGGTGCGCGGCTGGAGGCGCGCGATGCCGGCCTCGTCCTCGGGGCCCAGCGCGCAGATGCCGAACCACTCCTCGTTCATGTTGTTCTGGCCGGCCACGAAGTCGGACGCGTAGCCGCCGTTGGGCCAGGACGCGGTGGTGTCGTGGATGGAGAGGTTGGCCTCCTGGTTGTACTTCCACCAGCCGTCCACCCACTGGAACACGAAGCCGCCCAGGGCGTTCTGCGCGCGGCCCTGTCCGTAGGCCTGGGAGTAGATTTCCTCCCACTGCTTGCGCAGGTACTCGGCCTGCGCCAGGTGGTCCTCGCGGCCGGCCTTGGCGTCGTAGGCATCCGCGCCGAACTCGGTGAACATGACGGGCTTGTTCAGCTTGCGCAGCACCTCGTCGAACAAGTCCCGGGCGGAGGGGCCGCGGTAGACGTTGGAGCCCAGGATGTCCAGCTCGGGCATCAGCCGCGCGATGAGGTCGATGTACTGCAAGTCGCCATTCGCGATGGAGACGGGGTGCAGTGTGTCGCGCTGCTTGATGGTCCGCACCGCCTCGCCCATCAGCGAATAGAGGTGCTCCGCGCGGGCGGTGTCCTCCTGGCCGGGCAGCGCCTCGATTTCGAAGCTGGTCCAGTGCAGGCCGTAGTTGTTCTCATTGCCCAGCATCCACATCAGCACGCCGGGCACGTCCCGGTACTTCTCCACCTTCTGCGCCAAATCCGTGAGCAGCGCGCGGCGGTGGTTCGGGTTGGAGTAGTCCGTGTTCGGCACCATGACGCCGTCCACGTTCGTGCCGTAGCGGCCCATGAGCGGGTTCACCACGGTGTAGATGCCGTAGTTCTCGTGGATGTACGTCACCCACCGCGGCGGGATGTCGTCGAACTGCCGGATGGCGTTGACGCCCATGTCGCGCAGCAGCGTCATCTCGCGGTGCAGCACCGCGCGGATGAAGTCCTCCTGCTGCGTCCACAGCGAGTACCGGTAGTTCTCGCCAATGGGCGTGTAGCCCCAGTTCATACCGAGGATGGGGAAGTCCCGGCCGTTGACCTGGAGCTTGAAGCCGCGCTCGTCCTGGTGGACGCGGACGGCCTGCGCCGCCGCGTTGACGGTGACGGGCGGCACCCGCACCACCGGGGCGTCCGGCGCGGGCGTCTGGGGCGCCACGGGCTTGTCGGCGGCCGGCTCGGTGGCGGAGGGCTCCGCGGGCTGGGGCCCGGCCACCGTCGGTGTCTGCGTGGGGGGGACGGCGGTCTCCGGTCCGCTGGGCGGCGGCACCTGACCCAGCGTGAGCGCGAGGCTGGTGACGAGGAAGAGGGCGTTCACGCGGCGAGCTCCACATCCAGCCCGTTCTTCGCCACCAGGGCCTTGTAGAGGTGCGCGCTGTCCTTCGGGATGCGGCGCTGCGAGTCGTAGTCCACGTAGACCATGCCGAAGCGCTTCTGGTAGCCGAAGGCCCACTCGAAGTTGTCCATCAGCGACCAGGCGAAGTAGCCCGCAAGCGGCACGCCCTGGCGGATGGCCTCCAGGGACGCCTCCAGGTGCGAGCGCAGGTACGCCACGCGCTTGTCGTCATGCACCTTGCCGTCCTCACTGGGGCCGGTGGCGTAGGCGCACCCGTTCTCCGTGATGTAGAGGGGGCCGGGCCGGTAGTGGGTATGCAGGTGCACGAGCAGCCGGGTGAGGGCGGGGGCGTACACCTCCCAGTCCATGTCGGTGCGCTCGGGCTCGGGGTGCACGGTGCGCGGCGCGTTCCGCGACTCCGGGATGCGGTCGCTGCGCATGATGGCGCGTGAGTAGTAGTTGATGCCCAGGAAGTCGGTGGGGACGGCGATGGCGGCCAGGTCGCCGTCGCGCACGAAGGGCAGCGTGGACGAGGCCAGGTGCCCGTCCTTCACGTAGTCCTCCACCACGTCCTCCGGGTAGCCGCGGCCGTAGAGCGGATCCAGGAACCAGCGGTTGAAGCTGCCGTCATGCCGGCGGCACGCCTCCGCGTCCTCGGGGCTGGGAGACGCGGGCTCCGCGGGCGACAGGTTGAGGGTGATGCCTACCTCGGCGTCCTTCACGTTGGCGCGGATGACGGGCACCGCCTGGCCGTGGGAGAGCAGCGTGTGGTGCGCGGTGGCCAGCACCTCGCCCCAGTTCTTGTGGCCGGGGGCATGCTCGCCGTTGCCGTAGCCGAGCACGCTGATGCACCAGGGCTCGTTGTGGGTAATCCACCGCTTCACGCGGTCACCCAGCTTGCGGCTCATCACGTCGGCGTACTCGACGAAGGCGCTCGCGGTGTCACGCGCCGGCCAGCCGCCCTTGTCTTGAAGGGCCTGCGGCAAATCCCAATGGTAGAGCGTGACGAAGGGCTCGATGCCCGCGGCCAGCAGCCCGTCCACCAGCCGCGAATAGAAGTCCAGGCCCGCGGCATTCACGGTGCCGCGCCCGGTGGGGAGCACGCGGGGCCAGGCCACGGAGAAGCGGTAGGACTTCACGCCGAGCCAGCGCATCAGCTCCACGTCTTCGCGCCAGCGGCGGTAGTGGTCGCACGCGACCTTGCCGTCCGAGCCGTCGCTGATTTTTCCAGGAGTGGCGGCGAAGCGGTCCCAGATGGACTCACCGCGGCCGTCGGCGCTGGTGGCGCCCTCAATCTGGAAGGCGGAGGTGGCCACACCCCACAGGAAGTCATTGGGGAACTGCCGCATTGTCGGAGGCTCCTTTCGAGGATTCGAGGTGGCAGCGGACCGTGTGGTCCGCGGCCTGGACATGAGAGGGGGGAAGGGTGTCGTGGCAGCGCGCCTCCGCATGGGGACAGCGGGGCGCGAAGGGGCAGCCGAACACCGGCATGGGGCCCGTGGCGGGCCGCACCGGCAGCGGCGTATCGAGGAAGTCCGCGCCGTCCGGCACGGCGGACAGGAGCAGCCGGGTGTAAGGGTGCCGGGGCGCGGCGAGCACGTCCGCTGTCCTGCCGGACTCCACGACGCTGCCCGCGTACAGCACCAGGACGCGGTCGGCCAGATGGCGCGCGCTGGCCAGGTCGTGGGTGATGAAGAGGATGCCGATGCCGCGCTCGCGCGTCAGGCCACGCAGCAACTGGAGCACGCCCCGGCGCGTGGACACGTCCAGCATGGAGGTGGGCTCGTCCGCGATGATGACGTCCGGCTCCACGGCCAGCGCGCGCGCCACGGCCACGCGTTGCCGCTGGCCGCCGGACAGCTCGTGCGGGTAGCGCCGCGCCAGCTGCTCCGCGGGCGTCAGGCCCACGGACTCCAGCAGGGCGTGGACGCGGTCCTTGAGTCCGGCGCGGGTGGCCCGGCCATGGCGCAGCAGGGGGCGCTCCAGGTGGTGGGCCACGGTGTGGACGGGGTTGAGCGAGGCGAAGGGGTCCTGGAAGACCATCTGCACGCGGCCCCGGTACGCGAGCGACGCGCCGCCGCGCTCCAGGGTGAGCACGTCCTCGCCGCCCAGCCGCAGGCTCCCGGCGTCCGGCGTGTCCAGCCGCGCCAGCACCCGGGCCAGGGTGGACTTGCCGCTGCCGGACTCGCCCACCAGCGCGACGATTTCGCCGCGCTCCAGGGTGAAGGACACGCGGTTGAGCAGGGTGCGACGCGAACGGGAGAGGAAGCCGCCCACGGGCACCGTGCGCAGCAGCTCCGAGACCTCCAGCAGCGGGGCGCTCATCGGCCACCTCCCAGGTGAGCGTTGGGTGTCGTGGCGCGCATGGGGGCGGCCTTGTGGCCGCGGGGCGCGGGCGTCGGCGCGGTGGCGGCCCGCGCGAGCCGCTTCATCGTCCACCTCCCCGCGCGGAGGCCGGGGCCGTCGTGCGCTCCGAGGCCGCCAGCGCCACGTCCGCGGGCGCCTGCGCGTCCGACGGGCTCAGGTGCGGGAAGGAGGACAGCAGCAGGCGCGTGTACGGGTGACGCGCGCCCGTGCGCAGGCGGTCGGCGGTGTCCACCTCCACCAGCTTGCCGCCCTGGAGGATGCCCACGCGGTTCGACAGCGCGAGCAGCAGCGGCAGGTCATGGGTGATGAAGAGCACCGCGAAGCCCAGCCGCTGCTTCAGCTCCAGCACCCGCTGGAGCAGCTCCTTCTGCACCACGACGTCCAGCGCCGTGGTGGGCTCGTCCATCACCACCAGCTTCGGCTCCAGGGCCAGCGCCAGGGCGATGCCCACGCGCTGCCGCATGCCACCGGAGAGCTGGTGCGGCCACGCGTCCACCAGCTGCGGCGCCAGCCCCACCATGGTCAGCAGCTCCCGCGCGCGCGCATGGGCCGCGGCGCGGGTGGTCCGCCCGTGGGCCGCGAGCGTGTCGTGGAACTGGTCCCCCAGCGTGAGCACCGGGTTGAGCGCGCTCATCGCGCTCTGGAAGACCATGGACACCTGGCTCCAGCGGTACGCGCGCAGCGCGGTTTCATCCAGCGCGGTGACGTCCGTGCCATCCAGGAGGATGCGCCCTTGCGTGATGCTGGCGGCCGGAGGCAGCAGGCGCAGCAGCGCGTAGCCCAGCGTGGACTTGCCGCTGCCGGACTCACCCGCCAGGCCGAACACCTCACCGGGCGCGATGTCGAAGGACACCGAGTCCACCACGCGCGAGGGGCCACGCTCCGTGGTGTATTCGATGCACACTTCGCGGAGGCTCAGCAGGGCGCCGGACGGCGGCGCCGCGTCCGCCGCGGAGGACTGCGCCGAGCGAACCGGCGTGGTCGCCACCGGCGGCGCCTTCAGCGCCGGGTTGGTCACCTCGTCGATGGCGGAGCTGAGCAGCGTCAGGGAGAAGCCGACCAGCGCGATGCAAACGCCGGTGGGCACGAAGACCCACCAGGAGCGCGTGAGCAGCGCCGCGTCGTTGCCGGCCCAGTAGAGGTTGGTGCCCCACGTCACCGCGCCCACGTCGCCCAGGCCGAGGAACTCCAGGCCCACCTGCGCGCCCACCGCGTAGAGCGTGTTGCCGATGAACGACGAACCCAAAAGCGACGCCATGTTGGGCAGCAGCTCCCGGACGACGATGCGCGCGCGGCTCTCCCCCGCGACGAAGGCGGCGGAGACGAAGTCCCGGTTGCGCAGCGCCAGGGCCTCGGCGCGGAAGACGCGCGCGTTCCAGGCCCAGCCGGCCAGCGACAGCACCACCACCATGCGGAAGGGGCCGGAGGGCAGGTAGGCGCCCAGGACGATGGCCAGCGGCAGGCCGGGGATGACCAGGAACACGTTGGTGGTGAGCGTCAGCACGTCATCCACGCGGCGGCCCAGGTACCCGGACGTCACGCCGATGAGCGCGCCCATGAGCGTGACGAGCGCGCCCACCGCGAAGCCGATGGCCAGCGTCTCGCGCGCGCCCACCACCGTCTGCGCCAGCACGTCCTGTCCCTGGCCTGTCGTCCCGAACCAGTGCGCGGAGGAGGGTGGCTGGTGGGGGCGGCCCACCAGGTCCGTGGGGTCCATCACCAGCCAGGGCCCGAGGAGCGCGAGCACGATGAAGCCCAGCAGGATGCTCCCGCCCACCGCCGCCTTGCGTTGGCGCAGCAGCCGTCGAAGAAGCTCACGCATGGGCGCGGGTCCTCGGGTCCAGCCACAGGCACAGCAGGTCCACGGCGAAGTTCGCGGCGAGCACGGCGAAGGTGATGGTCAGGAAGAGCCCCTGCATCAGCGGGTAGTCCTGGTTGCGCACGGCCAGGATGAGCAGGTAGCCGGTGCCCGGATACGAGAAGACAATCTCCGTCAGCAGCGAGCCGCTCAGCACGAAGCCCAGCGCCATGCCGAAGCCGGTGACGTTGGGCAGCAGCGCGTTGCGCGCGGCGTAGCGCAGCATCACCTGCCGGGGCGGAAGCCCCTTCGCGTGCGCCAGCCGGAGCGTGTCCGTGCCCAGCGTGGCCACCATGGTGTTGCGCATGCTCAGCATCCACCCGCCCAGCGTGGCCACGATGATGGAGGCCGCGGGCAGGAAGGCGTGCCGCGCCACGTCCGCCGCGAAGGTGAAGGACAGCGCCGGCTCCAAATCATGGGAGTACGCGTGCCGCAGCGGGAACCAGCCCAGCCCGAACCCGAAGAGGTACAGGGCCAGCATGGCCAGCCAGAAGTAGGGGAAGGCCCCCAGGAAGGCGAGCGCCGGCGCCACCGTCGCGTCCAGCCACCCGCCGCGGTTCCACGCCGCCAGCACGCCCAGCATGGAGCCCACCGTGAAGCTGATGATGACCGCGCACCCGGCCAGCCCCAGCGTCCACAGCAGGCCGGTGCCAATCACCTCGGACACGCGCGCCGGGTAGTACGCGTAGGACAGGCCCAAATCGCCGCGCAGCAGGTGCTTCAGGTACGTGGCGTACTGCACGTACCAGGGCGCCTCCGTGAAGCCGAAGGCGGCGCGCAGCGCCACCATGGCCTCGGGCTGCACGCGGCCCTCGAAGCGCGCGAACATGGCGGACGCCGGGTCACCGGGCGCCAGCCGGGGGATGACGAAGTTGAGCGTCAGCGACGCCCAGGCCGCCAGCAGGTAGAAGCCCAACCTCCGCAGGACGTAGGCCATGGCGTTATGGCTCCCTCGGGGCGAGCGTCGTCAGCACCAGCAGGCTGTCGGGCTCGGCGTGGGGGGACAGGCGCGCGTAGGGGTTCTGCTCGGTGGGAAAGCCGGTGAAGCGCCGCGAGTTGGACTCGCCCCAGGACGGGTTGGGGAAGAGCGGGATGGACGGCGCCAGCTCGGAGTAGCGCCGCTGCACCGCCGCCATCAGCGCGTGCTGCGCGTCCTCGGCGTCCGCGCGCTCGAAGCGCGTCAGCAGCGCGTCCGCTTCCTCATCGCCGAAGCGGTGCCAGTTGGCCGCGGCCACCTCGCCCACCGGGCGCACCGTGCGCGGGGACAGCTGCCACTTGTAGAAGGTGTATGGCGTGGGGCCGTCCAGGGACCAGGAGATGGCCAACTGGAACTCGCCCTTCTGGAGCCGCGCGTACCACGCGCCGAACTCGTAGGTGCGCAACTGCGCCTGCACGCCCAGCTTCCGCAAATCCCTGGCGACCACCTGCCCGGCGCGCACCCAGTCGGACCAGCCGCCCACCACCTCGATGTCCAGCGACAGGGGCTGGCCGTCCGCCTTGCGCCGCAGCCCGTCCGGGCCTTCCTTCAAGCCCGCCTCGTCCAGGAGCCGCTTCGCCGCCTCCAGGTCGTGCTTCACCCAAGCGCCCTGGGCCGCGTCCGCGTCGCGCCACGCGGTGTACGCGTCGTTGAGCGCGGTGGCGTCCGCCGGCCGCGTGTAGCCGTACATGGCGATCTCCACCAGCCGCTCGCGGTCCAGCGCCATGCTCAGCGCCTTGCGCACGCGCACGTCGTCCAGCGGCGGCAGGGTGGTGTTGGGGTAGAGGAAGACGGTGCTGCCGTAGAGCGGGAACCAGCGGCCGTGGTGCTCGGGGTCCCTGGCGACGAAGGTGCGGTCCACGGCGGGGACGAAGTTGCCCGCCCAGTCCACTTCCCCCTCCACCAGCGCCAGGTTGGCCTGGTCATTGGTGGGGAAGGCCAGGAAGCGCAGCGCGGAGACGGCGGGCTTGCCGGGCTGCCAGTAGTGCGGGTTGCGGCCCAGCTCGTAGACCTGGTTGCGGAAGACGGTGACTTCGGTGAAGGGCCCGGTGGCCACCGGCTGTGGGTTGGTGAACGTCACCGGGTCCGCCACCGTCTCCCAGACGTGCCGGGGGACGATGGGCTGCTGCGCCAGCTCCGCGAAGCCAGGGATGTAGACGCGGGAGAACTGGAAGGCCACCGTGTGCGCGTCCTCCGCGCGCACCTCCTCCACGAAGCGCCACACGCCGCCCGCGTCCAGCGCCGCGTGCTGCTTCAGCAGCTGGAAGGTGAAGGCGACGTCGCCCGCGGTGAAGGGCCTTCCGTCCGACCAGCGCACGCCGGAGCGCAGGGTGAAGCGAAGCGTGCGGCGGTCCTCGGACCACGCGTGGCCGGTGGCCAGCCAGGGCGTCCACCGGCCCACCGCGGGGCTGAAGATTTCAAGGCACTCGTAGACGCCCGCGCGCGTGGGCCAGCGCGAGCCGGCGCCCGCGAACAGCGGGTTGAAGTTGCGCACCCAGGCGCTCTGTTGCTCCACGGAGACGAACAGCACTCCGGGCGGCCGTGGGCGGGGCTCCACCTTGCAGGCCACCAGCAGGAGTGTCAGCGCCCAGAGCGCGGCCCTCACGTGGGCCTCGCGTAGACGCGGACGTAGTCCACCTTCATCTCCTGGGGGAACACCGTGTCCCGGCCCACCGGGCCCACGAAGGTGCCGCCCACGGCGACGTTGAGGATGATGAAGTGCGGATGGTCGAACACCCAGCGGGCGCTCGCGGGGAGCTGGGCGGGCGTCGCCTCGAAGAAGGCGGTGCCGTCCAGGAACCAGCGGATGCGGTTGGGCTCCCACTCCACCGCGTAGACGTGGAAGTCCTCGTTCAGCCGGGCGCCGCTGACGACGTAGTCCTGGCCGATGTTGTCGCCACCGGAGTACCCCGGCCCGTGCAGCGAGCCTCGGAGGATGGACGGCAGCTGACCCCGGTACTCCATGATGTCGATTTCGCCGCACTCCGGCCAACCGACGGTGCCGATGTCCGCGCCCAGCATCCAGAAGGCGGGCCAGATGCCGCGGCCCACGGGCAGCTGGATGCGCGCCTCGATGCGGCCATACGTGGGCTCGTAGCGGCCCTGGGTCCGGATGCGCGCGGAGGTGTAGTCCCGGCCGCTGTAGCGCTCGCGGCGCGCGGTGATGACCAGGTTGCCGGCGCCGTCATGCGCGGCGTTCTCCGTGCGGTCGGTGTTGAACTCCAGCTGCTCGTTGCCCCAGCCATGTCCTCCCACGTCATGCACCCACCGCTCGGGTGAGGGTGGCGTGCCCTCCGTGCCGTCGAACTCGTCCTGCCACACCAGCTCCCAGTCCGTGCCAGGCTGCGGATTGCTGTGGGGCGGCGGGGAGCCAGGGCGGTTCACCCGGTTGGCGGCCGGGTCACAGGCGAGGCCCGTCAGGGCCAGGGCCACGGGGAGGAGGCGCTGGAGCGTCATGCAGATTTGCCTAGGTGTTGGAGGGGGAAGAGGGTTCGGTCTCTCAGTGCGGCCTGGAGCACCAGAGTGGCCGCGCCCACGGCGATGGCGCGGTCTCCCAGCGCGGAGGTGACGATGCGCGTCTCCGCCATGGAGGTGGACAGCGCCCGCTTGCGCACCGACGCGCGGAGCGGGTCCAGCAGCAGGTCTCCCACCGACGAGATTTCACCGCCGAGCACGACGATGGCGGGGTTGAGCAGGTTCAGCAGGCCGGCCACGGCGATGCCCAGGTAGTGCCCGAGCCCGTCGATGACCTGCCGCGCGGCCGGCTCTCCCGCCCGCGCGCCTTCCACCAGCTCGCGCACCGTGAGGGCGCGCTTGTCCTTGCGGCCCATCAGCTCCCGCGCCCGCTCCAGCAGGGCCGCGGACCCGATGAGCGTGACGAGGCAGCCGCGCAGGCCGCACACGCACTGCGGCCCGGAGGAGTCCACCGCCATGTGGCTGATTTCGCCCGCGGTGCCGCCCGCGCCACGGTAGACGTCGCCGTGGATGATGTGGCCGGAGCCGATGCCCGTGGCCAGCTTGATGTACGCCAGGTCCTCGCCGTTGACGCCCGCGCCCCAGTAGCACTCCGACAGCGCGCCCAGGTTCGCGTCGTTGTCCACGAACACCGGCAGGCCGAACGCGCTCCGCAGGGACTCCTGTACGTCGTAGTCGCGCCAAGCCGGCACCAGCAGCGGTGACAGCCTCCCGGGCGCGGACGGGTGGACGGGGCTGGGCACGGCGACGCCCATGCCCGCCACCGAGCGGCGCGGTACGCGTTCAGCGTCCAGGACCGCATGGACCAGCTCGCGCACCTTTTGGAGCGTGCCCTTGGGGTCCTCGCGGACGGCGTGGCTCGCGTGCCGGTACGCGCGCACCCGGCCCCGCAGGTCGGTGAGCGCGGCCGTCACGTGGGTGGCGCCCAACTCCACGCCGATGAGGCTGAACGCGTCATCACAGAAGCCGATGAGGGTGGGGCGACGGCCGCCCCGGGACACCCCGGCGCCAATGCTGCGCACCAGGCCGGAGCGCTCCAGGTCCACCACGATGGCGGAGACGGTCGACGGACTCAGCTTCGTCCGCCGGGCGATTTCCGCCCGGGAAATCTGACGCTCGCGCCAGATCATGTTGAGCAGCAGGCTGCTGTTCTGCGCGCGCATGCCCGCCGCATCGACCGTCGTCACCGCCGTTCCCACTCGCATCGTCCTCTCGCTCCGTTCCGCCGCGAGGATGGGGTGGGTGTCAGTGCCAGTGGATGTCGTCGATGAAGAAGACGAGCGGAGTCGTCCTCCCAGCAGCGGTCCACCCGAAGCCACCCACCACCGTCCCATACCGGACGCGGCTGATGTCGATTGTGTACTGGGTCGGGGTGGTGGTGAGCGCCACGTTCTCGACTTTCGCCTCGAAGCCGTCGGGGGCGTTCATTCCCACCATGAAGGAGACGACCTCTCCGCCCTCGGTGCCCCAGGCGTAGAAGGACACGGTGTTGGCGCCGTCCGGGACGCTGAAGCCGGGCTGGTCGCCCCAGTTGCCTTCCGGGTACTGCCAGTACACGCCCGCCCAGCCATCGTTGCCGGGCGTCCAGGTGAACTTGTGGCAGGCCCCCAACTGCGTGCCCGCCCGCCCTGGCAGGCATTCGGTGCCGTCGTAGGTGACGCCGCCCTGCGAGCCGTCGCCCATGTAGCCACTGGGAATCCAGGTGCCGTCCACGGCCAGGGGCAGCGTGGGGCCGGTACCGGCGTCTTCCTCGGTGCCCGCGTCCGGCTCCGTGCCGGCGTCCGGCTCCGTGCCCGAGTCGGGCTGCGTGCCGGAGTCAGGCTGGGTGCCTGAGTCCGGCTGCGTGCCTGAATCCGGAGTTTGCTGACCTGCGTCAGGCGTTGGCGTCGGGGCCTCTTCCGGGTCACAGCCCGCCACCAGACCAGACACCGCGAAAACGCCCGCCGCCACCCACGCCCACGCGAAACGCTTGTTCGGATGCATGCGCTCCCCTCCACAGCTGGAAGACTTCGTTCTTACTGCGAAGAAACCAGGGTGCTTCGAGAGTCGTCGTTCACTGGCACGGCGCGTCGCAACTCCCTGCGCAGCCACGGACGAATAGAAGTTCTTTCGAGTGGCGAAGAAAGTACCAGCGAGATTCCGGTGATTGCAAGTCTGTGACAGTCCATTCCCCGTGACGCGTTGCTCCAAAGCCAGACGGCCCACCCTCCGGAGGGAAGGTGGGCCGTGGCGGACGCCGGGTTGAGAGGCGCTGCTATTCGTCGCTGACGGGGTCCAGCAGGTAGCTGACGCGCACCATGAACTCGCGGGAGAAGACGGGCATGGGCGCGTGGCCGCCGTTGTAGGGCTGGGCGATGCGGAAGTTCGTGCCGGTCAGGTTGTAGACGCCCGCGCCAATCTCCAGCCCGCGCGTGCCCACGTCCTGCGCGCGCACGAAGAGGTTGAGCAGCAGCTGCGTGGGCAGCGCCTCCACCGCCGCGTTGCCTTCGTCGTCCGGCACGTCCACGGCGTAGCGCTTGCCCACGAGGACGGCGGTGGGGCTGACGGTGAGCCAGGGCAGCACCTTGATGCTGCCGGTGAGCGCGGCCTTGTGCGTGGGCATGCCGGTGAAGGCGTTGGGCTGTCCGGGGACCTGGTAGTCCTCCACGTCATTGCGGCCTGACGGGGTGTAGAACGAATAGTTGAGGGCGGCGCGGCCCCAGCTTCCGCGCACGTGGTAGTCCAGCTCGACGCCGCGGCTGCCCAGGCGCCCGAGGTTGCGGTAGGCCTCCGTGTTCGTCGCCGCGTCGTACGAATAGATGATGGGGTCCGCCACGCCCATGTCGAAGGCGTTGGCGCTCAGCGCGTGGCCTTCTCCCAGGCGCAGCGTGCCCTCCAGCTCGAGGACGGTGGTGCGCTCGGGGCGGATGTCGTCGCCCAGGCTGATGTTTTCAATGCTGGGGGCGCGGAAGGCGCGGCTGAACAGGGCCTTGCCGCTGAACGGCCCGAAGCCGCGCAGCAGCACCAGCCGCGGCACGAAGGACTCCCCGAAGGCGCTGTGGTTCTCCACGCGCGCGCCCGCCACCACGTTGACGAAGGGGTTGGCGGAGAAGGCCTCCACGAAGCCCGCCACATTCACGTAGGAGACGCGGTCCGCCTCCTCGGGACCGAAGCCCGTCTGGAGGCCCACGCCCACCGGGCCGTTGACTCGCCCCTGGTCGGACGTCACGTCCACGCCGCCGGTGAGCTGCAGCCAGTCCAGCGCCGCCCAGCGGGCCAGCGTCCGTCCTCGCAGGCGCAGCACCTGCTTGTCGTAGAAGAAGGGCGACTCCTGGTCCGAGTCACTGAAGGGCTTGGAGAAGGTGAGGTTGAGGCGGGGGACGATTTCCACCCGCGCGTCCGGGCGGAACCGGTCGCTCAGCTCCGCGTGGAAGGACTCGAAGTTCGTCGGCGCGGGCGCCTCCAGCACCTCGTCGAAGGCGATGATGGCGGAGGTGCCATAGCGCTGGTACAGCACGCTGAGCTGCAGGTCCTTGTAGCCCACGCCCGCTTGCACCATCGTCGGGTCCAGCCGCGAGTTGCCGCCCAGTTGCGCGGAGTTGCCGAAGAAGTCCTGGAAGACGCCGCTGCTGCGCTGCGCCTGGGACAGCCCGGCGGACGCGAAGATGCTCAGGCCCGGCGCGGACTCGAACACCTTGCGGCCGGAGACGGTGAGGCCCCGCCGGCCGTGGACGCCGCTCATCTGCCCGTACATGCCGGACACCATCAGGTCCGTGCTGCCCTGGACGCCGCGGGTGACGACGTTGATGACGGCGAGCTCCGCGTTGCCGCCGTAGATGACGGAGCCGGGGCCGCGCACCACCTCGATGCGTTCGATGAGCTCGATGGGGAACTCGTTGCCCAACTGCATCGTGGAGTAGAGCTGCTCGTTCATCTCCTTGCCGTCCACGACGAGCAGCACCTTGCCCTCGTAGCCCCACAGGCCGCGGAAGCCGGGGCCCACCGCGCCCTGGATGTCCACGCCGAAGAAGAAGCCGGGAATCTGCAACAGCAGGTCCATCAAGTCCCGGGCGCCGGTGTTGCGAATCTCCTCCGCGTTCATCGCCGTGACGACGGCGGGGGACTCCTGGAGCGGGGTGACGGCGAAGGAGGCCACCTGGCTGTGGACCTCCGGCTCCTCGTCGCCCAGGTACCCCGCGTCGGTGTCCTGGGCGAGCGCGGGACTGGCGCACAAGAGGAGCAGGGCTCCGAGTGAAGGTTCGGACCACCTACGACAACGGCGCATATCGACCTCGATGAGGAAAAGGAGCGCGGCTCTCCGCGCGAACGGCTTCACGTCAGCGGATTCGGACGGCGGTGCTCTGGTCCGCCACGACGTCGACGGTCAGCTTCCGCTTCACCACGCCATTGACGCGGACCTCCAGGCGGGCGGGCCCCGCGGGGAGTCCCTGGGCGACGAGGGGTGGGAAGCCATAGGGCCGGCTGTTGATCCACACCTCGCCGTAGAGCCCGGGAGACGTCACGTCCAGGCGGCCCTTGCCCGTCGCCGTGGGG